>NZ_JARUBF010000003.1 GCF_029626025.1 Solwaraspora sp. WMMD406 | reverse complement strand
GGGGACAGTGCTGCCGGCGTCGTCCACGAAACCCCGTCCTCTCGTGTCGCGTAATGGTGGGTGGATGTTGGGTTCGAACCTACCGGTGCGAGATTGCGCTGAGCCAGGTGGCGAATAAGCATGATGTGAAGGAAGAGTTCAGTGATCATGGGAAATGTGTTGTAAGAAGGGTTGACAAATGGGGTTGAGGTCCACACGCGACGGCGCGATACGGTTCGCGCCACGACACGCCCGCAACTGGCGGCGACTCGGCCGGTACTGCCGCTGCGGAATACGCTGGCCCTGCCCCGACAGGTGCCTGTCGTCGACCATCGCGCCGTACCTGCACAACACGCCGGCCCCGCGTCCGAAGCCGACGGATCGGCCGCCGAACCAGTCGCCGCAGTGGGATCGCGGCCCCCGATGGAACCACCCCACCGAGTACGTGTGGGTCGCCGGCCTGTTGACGCGCGGACAGCGCGCCCGAGTGAACGGGGCGCACTGATGCACATCGCGTCCCGCCCCCACTGGAATTGCCGCGAGTGCGGTACGGAATGGCCGTGCGAAAGCGCCAAGATCGAGATCACCGCCGACTGGGCCAACGACCGTATCGGGATGTGCGTCTACCTCGCCACCCTGATGTACGAGGCGATCGACGACCTGCTGGAATGCGACGCCGAGCAGCTCAGCCCGCCGGACCTGTACCGCCGGTTCCTCCGCTGGCCCGACCAGATCGCCGAATCCGAAGCTATTGCTCGCCTGTCAGCGCGTCCCGGCGAGCCCTGACCGCTGTTGCCTCGTCCCCGCGACCGAGCCCGTCGAGTACGTCCGCCAACGTCCCAGTGCCCTGACCAGGTCTCAGGTGGACGGGCGCTACCCCGATTCCCCTCTTTGTGCCAACAGTGAGCTTGCGAGGTTGGCTCGAGCGTGTCGGTGTTGGACCTCGATGGCCTCGACGGGGGCATTCAGGGTTTCTGAGGCAGGGTTGAGTAGCGGAGTCCGGGTTCGGCGCGGCCCACCCGGCCAGGTCCAGGTCCAGCGGCGTTTGGTGAGCTGTCGGTAGATCGTGACGGCTTCGACGGCGGCATCCAGGGCCTCCTTCTGCCGGCCCAGGTTCCACAGAATCGCCGAGAGGTTGTTCAGCGACATGACGAGGTCGGGTTCGTGAACGGCAGGGTTGGCTTGAGCGAGTCGGCGGTAGATGCCGACGGCTTCGACGGTGGCGTCCATGGCCTCCCCATGCCGCCTCAGGTCCGACAGCCGGACGCCGAGGTTGTTCAGGGATTTAGCGAGGTCGGGTTCGTGCGCGGCGGGGTTGGCTTGAGTCAGCCGCCGACGGATCGTGACGGCTTCGACGGTAGCGTTCAGGGCACCCTTCTGCCGCCACAGGCCCGACAGCTGGATGCCGAGGTTGTTCAGCGACGCGGCGAGGTCGGGTTCGTGAACGGCAGGGTTGAGTTCAGCAAGTCTGCGGTGGATCCTGACGGCTTCGGTGGTGGCGTTCATGGCCTCCCAATACCGCCTCAGGTCCGACAGCCGGACGCCGAGGTTGTTCAGCGACATGGCGAGGTCGGGTTCGTGAACGGCAGGGTTGAGTTCAGCAAGTCCGCGGTAGATGCCGACGGCTTCGACGGTGGCGTCCATGGCCTCCTCCCGGCGGCCCAGGTCCGACAGCCGGACGCCGAGGTTGTTCAGCGACATGGCGAGGTCGGGTTCGTGCGCGGCGGGGTTGGCTTGAGCGAGTCGGCGGTAGATGCCGACGGCTTCGACGGTGGCGTCCATGGCCTCCTCCCGGCGGCCCAGGTCCGACAGCCGGACGCCGAGGTTGTTCAGGGATTTAGCGAGGTTGGGTTCGTGAGCGGGGTTAGCTTGAGCCAGCCGCCGGCGGATCGTGACGGCTTCGACGGTGGCGTTCAGGGCCCCCTTCTGTCGGCCCAGGTTCGACAGCCGGATGCCGAGGTTGTTCAGGGATTTAGCGAGGTTGGGTTCGTGAGCGGGGTTAGCTTGAGCCAGCCGCCGGCGGATCGTGACGGCTCCGACGGTGGCGTCCAAGGCCTCCTCCCAACGTCCCGCCTCCGACAGCCGATTCCCGAGCGATCCGAGCAGACGTGCCGTAGTCGGCTCATCGGCGGTAGCGAGCCGGTGCGTTGTGAGGCGTCTGGTGATAGCTGCTTTGGCGACGGCCAAGCCGACATGCAGTTCCTGCGGCAGATGCGGCTCAATCGCCTCGAGCGCGCTGATGTCGAGCGCGTCGATGCCAGCGATCCGGGTCAGAACGGTGCCGCCGGCAGCGACCGCCAGTTCCGGATATTCGCGCAGCATCGGAGACAGCGTCCGCCGTGCCACGTGCGGCCAGCGGATCGCGGTCTCCACCAGCACCGTCAACGCCGCTGCCGACCAGACCGGCTGACCGGCAGCGGCACGGGCGGCGCCGGTGATTAGCCGGGCGATCACACCGCCGGTCCACGGATCGGTGGGAGCGCCGGCGACATGGTGACCGGGAAGCCGTAGCGCGATGAAATCCTCGCCGAGCCGGTCCGGATACAGCGGCTCCAGCACCTTGTCCGGCTCAGCCGGCGGATAACAGACCGCATGGTCGGTCAGGACCTGGTCGGCGGCGTCCGGCGCGCACACTCCCGCCACCGTCAACGCGGCCAGGCCGTCGTCGTAGTCGAGCGGCCGGGTCAACGTCGCTGTGCAGACCGTACGGCTCAGCACCTGCGGGGTCGTGACGAAGCTGGTCTGCTGTTCGTGCAGCTTGTGCCAGTGGTCGACCTCCCGGCGTAGCAGGTAGGCCGACAGGTCCCGATCGCCGGTCGGTGCTGTCCGCTGGCGCGCGGCAGCGTCGACCGTGACCAGCGCCGCCATGTGAATCACAAGGATCTGCCGGTACGCCAACCCAGCAGCCAGATCAGCTGGCGGCTGGATCGAGCCTGTGTCGATGCCGTACGCATAACCGAACCGGTCGGCCGCCTCGGCGAAGATCCGCCGCCGGTTCGCGGGGCTGTCGGCGGCCGGGGGCAGCGCCGTGACGTCGGCCGCGTACCCGAGCGTCGTCAGGTCGTGCTGGTGCTGCCACAGCGTCGACTCGGGGCGCGCGAGCAGCAGCAGCCGGGTCGGCACGCCCTGGCGTAGCAGCTGGTCCTTGAACAAGTCCCGCAGGTCTTCGGCGGGCCAGCGTTCGGCGTAGTCGACGATCACCAGCAGACCACGCCCAGTTGCCTCGGTGGCCTCGGGCGGGTCGTCGGCGGCGAGCTGGCTGCGGTGGCGGGCGACCGCGACTGCCCAGCCGGCGGCGATGCTGTCCGCGCCGAACTGGGCCGCCAGCCGGGTCTTGCCCTGCCCACCCGGACCGTGCAACAGCCGCACCGCCAACCCGCGCGCCGGGTCGTCGCGCCAGGCGGCCAACTCGGCACGGTCGTCGTCCCGTAGGGCGGTGAACGGCACCACCTGGTTGGTGGCGGCGAGCAGCATGCTCGGCTGGTCGACCAACGTACGCGGGTCCGGCGGCCGCTGCGGCTGCCACTGTTCCACCCGGTACGCCGGCCGCTGCTCGTAGATGGTGATGTGCTGGTCACCGGCGGCCTGGATCACCTGCCCGTGGCCGCTGGCCTCACCGCGCAGGTCCACGTCCGGCTGTCGCCTCACCGCTCGTTGATGCGCTGGTCGCGTCCGGCCTGAATGATGCGGGCGTTGTCCCGCGCGGTGGCGGTCATCGTGATGCTGCCGACCTGCTGCTGGTCGGCCGGCGGCAGCAGGGGAGCGAGGGTGTCGTCGAGGAGGCGACGCAGTTCGGCGGCGAACGCCGGATCCTGGCGGATCAGCCGTTGCAGTTTGCGCTGCCAGTCGTCGACCAGGCCCTGTTCGGCGTCGGTGTCGCCGTCGCGGCGGGCGGTCAGGACCTCGTCGCGTACCTCGGCCAGCTCGGCGCCGATGGTGTCGGCCTGCTGCGGGCGTACCCGCCGCCACAGCGCGACCGCCCCGTCGCGGGCCTTCTCCCACGCGTCGGTCGCGATCGCCTGGATCAACGCGGCACCGGTCGCTGCCGCGATCGGGTCGATGTCCACCATGTCCGCCACTCCGTCCGTCCGAGGTGGCAACCACAGTAGACCGGCACCGCCAGTGAGTCGGACCGCCGCGATGTCGGATGCCTTACAACACTGCGTGGTATCGAAACCGGACGTCGGGCCACCGTAGTATCTCGCCGGAGTGGCAACACCGGCCGTCACTCCGACTCCACGTCCCCATCCGGCTTCGTCTCCACTGCTACGCGCACCAGCCGCCGAGTGTCGAGATCGACCCGCCACCCTGCCGGCCACAGATCACCGACACGATCACCGCCTCCGACACAAGCGCCGTTCAACACCGCACGGCGCTTGAACGTCGCCTCATCGAAGCTGGCATCGCCGGTGAACGTCACCCCCATGAAGGCGGTGCTGCCGACAAAAGTGACATTGTCGAATAAGACCGCATCTCGTTAGGGGTTGTTGGTTGGCTGGGTCGTTCGTTGTACCTGTGTGAGTGATGTCGAGAAGTACTGTCCGGATTCGTTGTGGCAGCTCGCGCAACCGTTGCTGCCCGAACACCCGAAACGCCATCAGGGCGGTGGCCGCCCGCGTACCGATGACCGGGTCGCGCTCGCCGCGATCCTGTACGTGCTGCGCAGCGGCTGTGCGTGGGCGGCTCTGCCGGCGTCGTTCCCGATCTCCCGGCCGACGGCGCACCGCCGGTTCACCGAGTGGACCGCACTCGGGGTGTTCGACGCCCTGCACCGGGCGATGCTCGACGTGCTCGGCCTGGCTGGGCAGATCGACTGGTCTAGGGCGAGTGTTGACGGTATGCACGTGCGGGCGGTGAAAGGGGGGACCTGACCGGCCCAGCCCGGTAGACCGGGGCAAGCCCGGCTCCAAGATCCACGCGGTGTCCGACCGGCGGGGTCTGCCGTTGGCCGTGGTGGTGTCCGCCGCAAACGTCAACGATCACAAGGTTCTCGACGATGCGCTTGACGCGGTACGACCGGTCCGGCAGCCAGTCGGGCGCCCCCGTAAGCGGCCGGGCAAGCCGCACGGCGACAAGGGCTACGACCACCGGTCCTGCCGGGAGACGCTGAAACGGCGCAACATCACCGCCCGGATCGCCCGGAAGGGCATCGAGTCGTCGACGCGGCTGGGCCGGTACCGCTACGTCATCGAACGCTGCTTGGAGTGGGTCACCCGGTTCAGGCGCCTGGCCCGCCGCTACGAACGCAAGGCTTCCCACTTTGCCGGATTCCTTTCCCTGGCCTGCGCCGTGATCTGCTACCGTCGGGCCGTCAAGCTGAACCTGCTGACCAGCAACAACCCCTAGCGAGATGCGGTCTAAGGCATCGCCAGTGAACGTCGCGTCGGAGAACCGGGCTAGGCCGGTGAACGTCGCTGCGACGAACCGGGCGTCGCCAGCGAACGTGGCCCCGGCGAATCTGGTGGTGCCGGTGAACTGGGCCCCGCCGAAACGGGCGTCCTCAAGGACGCAGTTGCTGAAGTCCGCATCGAGGAGGGTGGCCTCAGTCAGGTCGACGGTCACTCCGCTCCAGCACGTCGGAAGCGGCGTGCCGTCCGGCGTCGTCGGCCTCAGGTGGCGGGCGAGGATGCGCTGCGCGGCCAGCCGTACCTGGCGCTCCTCTCGGGGGTCAGGTTGCGGCGGCGCATCCGGTTCCTGGCCGGTGTCGGGTTCGGCGGTGTTCTGATCTGCCTGCTCCTCGGCCGGTAGCGTGTACGGCATGCGCAGATAGGCGCAGAAGACTTCGACGATGCTCTGGCGGTGCACCGGGTTGTCCTGGGCGAGGCGTTCTAGCGCGTACAGGCCGGCCAGGCGTACCGGTGCCTTGTCGGAGCCGAGCTGGTCGGCGGCCTTGACATACAGCTCGGTGACCCGTTTCTCGCCCGCGTCGTACTCGGTGGCCTGCTGGGTCCGTTCGGTGACCTGCTGGCGGCGTAACGCCAGCAGCAGCGCGGCGGCTGCACCGACACCCGCGCCGACCGACAGGCCGGTGCGGATCGTCTCCACCCGCAGTTGCGCCCGCTCCAGCGGCGTCCCGACACCGCCCGGGACGGTGGCCTGCAGCGCCCACACCGCCGCCCAGGTGATGCCGGCGACGACCAACGCGCCGACCGGGATGATCCAGGTCGGCAACGGACGCAGCGGACGCTGCGGCGGTACGGGTGCCGCCGACGACTCGCCCGCCGGCCGCGCCCGCCGCCACCGCACCCCGCCGACGGCCAGCCCGGTCACGCCGGCCACGGCGAGCAGCAGCACCGGCCAGTGGTCGACAATCAGCCGACCCAGCGTCGGCCACAGCCGACCCGGCAGTAGCAGAACGGCGGCAGCGAGCAGTGCCGCCGCGCCCGCTATTGCCGGCGTCGCCGCCTTCCAATGCGCGATCACCCGAGTGTCCTGCCGTCCGCCGAAAGCCATCCGCCGTGGGCAAACACAGTAGACCGGCACCGCCAACGGGTCAGACCGCCGCGCTGTCGGATGCGTTACAGCGGGGTGATGACGGTGCGTTCGGCGGCGGCCGGGGACCAGTCGGCCAGCAGCAGGGTGGCGTCGTCGCTGGGTGGGCCGCCCCGGAAGTCGGCGACGGCGCGGGCCAGTCGGCGTAGCGCCTCGGGAGCCGGCAGACCGGTGCCGGCCTGGCGTTCGGCGAGGTCGGCGAGGCGGCTCAGGCCGAACTCGCCGCCGTCGTCGCTGCCCCGGGCCTCGACCACCCCGTCGGTGAACATCAGCAGCTGGTCGCCGGGCTCGAGCGGCTCCTCGCCGATCGCGCGGACCGGGTGCCGGATGCCCAGCGGCAGCCGCCGGCCGTCGCGCAGCTCGCGGACCATTTTGCCGCCGCGCAGCAGCATCGGCCGGGGATGCCCGGCGTTGACGTACCGCAGCAGCCCGCTGTCCAGGTCGAGGTCGGCGAGGATCGCGGTGACGAACCGGGCGTCGGTGAACTGGTCCAGCACGGCGGCGTCGGCGGCTTCGGCCTGCGCGACCAGGTCGCCGCCGCAGCGGCGGGCGGCCCGGATCGCGGCGATGACGGCGCTGCAGGTCAGGCCGGCTTTCATGCTGTGCCCGACGGCGTCGAAGATCGCCAACTGGGCGTGGTGGCCGTCGATGGCGTAGTCGAATCCGTCGCCGCCGATGTCGTAGCTCGGTTCCAGGATCGCGCTGACGGTGATCCGGCGGGTGGCGGCGGTCAGCGGCGGCAGCACCTGCGCCATCAGTTCGGCGGCGACAGTCGCCGACCGGGACCGGCCGACCCGCAGCAGGAAGTCACCTTTCGGGGCGGTGACGGTGATCAGGTGGCCGATCAGCCCGGCCATGGTTTCGCAGCGGCGTCGGGTGTGCGGGTCGGCGGCGTCGGCCGGGTCGGCGAAGGCGAATCGATGACACCGAGCCGGTCGGTGCCGTCGATCATCGGGATCCACCAGGCCGGTTCGTTCAGCGCCGGGATCGACTCGACCAGGGTGAAGGCCCGTCCGGCGAGGGATCCTTCGACCGGTTGCGGTGGCGGGTCGGCCCGCCCGGGATGCGGTACGGGCCGCAGCGACTGCTGTTCCTCGTCGACCAGGTAGATCGTGGTACGCACCCCCAGCTGGGCCATCACCTCGTCGAACTCGGGTGCCAGCTCGTCGGGTTGGAACAGGTGGGAACGGCTCAGTACGTCGCTGAGCGCGTCCAGCCAGAGCCGTTCCACCGTCCGGTCCACGCCGCCACCATACGGCGGTGCCGGTCACCCACACCGGGCGGTCGCCGGTACGGCCGCCCGCCGCCCGTACGCCCGGGGCGGGTCGGGCACAATCTGGGCACGAGCCGTACGAACAACCGGGGGACTGGCATGGTCGTCGCAGGACTGGTCTTCGCTGGCGTGGCGGCGCTGATCCACGTCTACATCTTCTATCTGGAGTCGGTGGTCTGGACCGCGCCGCGCACCCGTGCCGTGTTCGGCGTCCGCAGCGAGCAGGACGCCCTGACCACCCGGGTTCTCGCCTTCAACCAGGGCTTCTACAACCTGTTCCTGGCGGTCGCGGTCGGGCTCGGCATCGTCGTGACCGTCGCCGGCGGCACCGCCGTCGGCGCGACCCTGGTGTTCACCGGCGCCGGGTCGATGGTCGCCGCCAGCCTGGTCCTGGTGGTTTCCCGGCCGGCGATGGTGCGCGCCGCGCTGATCCAGGGGTTGGTGCCGCTGCTCGGCGTCGCCGCCCTCGCGGCCGGTCTGGCGGCCTGATCCCCGCCTGGGTCGCACCGGAGCCGCCCCGGACGGGAGTGTCGGCTCGGTAACACGTCACCTGTCGTCGATCCGACGGGCATCGGTGCGAATTCACCCCGTACCGGCGCGGTTTGCTGCCGATATCGGCGGTCGCTGGCCGTTGCGGCGACGGAAATCGTTGGCGACCATGCGAGCGGGCGTGACACGGTGTGCGTCGCCCGGCACCCCGGGCAACCGCACCGATCGGAGGAACCACACTCATGAGCACCACCAGACGTACGGTCCTCGGCCTGCTCGCCACCGCGGCGGTCGCCGGACCCCTGGCGACGTTGCCGGCCGCGCCGGCACTCGCCGCCGACCTCTACGACTCCAACACCGACCTGTACGCCGACCCGAACCTCACCGAAGGCGTCGACTACGCCCGCCGGTTCCGCCGGCATCCGCTGCTCGACAACGCCAACGCCGGCACCGTCGCGTTCCCCCGTACCGCGATCATCGCCCCGCACGGCGGCGGCATCGAGGGTGGCACGTCGGAGCTGTGCCTGGCGATCGCCGGCTACCACCCGGCGACCCTGGCCGCGACCCCGCCGGCCGGCCCGGTCCACGACTACTGGATGTTCGAAGGCATCCGTTCGTCGGGCAACGGTGAGCTGCACGTCACCGCCAGCCACTGCGACGACACCCCGGCGTTGTCGGTGGCGGCCTGCGCGCTCAACGTCGTCGCCCTGCACGGCTGCACCCCCGGCACCGCCGGGCTGCCGTCGAACGCGCAGGCCGTCGCCGTCGGCGGCCGCAACGCGGCGTTCCGCGCGGCGCTGATCACGGCCTTCACCACGGTCGGGTTCACCGCGTTCGACGCCACCGGCATCTCGGCGATCGCCGGCACCGCCATCGACAACATCGTCAACCGGACGCTGCTCGGCATGGGCGCCCAGCTGGAAATCACCAGCCCGTTGCGGTCGGCGATGTTCGGCACCAACACCGTCGCGCAGCGCCGCAACACCACCAACACGGTGTTCTGGAACTTCGTGGCCGCCACCCGCACGGCGATCGCGCAGATCGAGGCGACCCAGCCGATCCCGTGACACCGGCCGGTCCCGTGACACCGGTCGCGGGTCAGCGCCCCGCCCCGGGTCACAGCACCCGGGGCGGGGTGTTGCCGGCGGCGACGATCGCCCGGCGCATCGGCACCGCCAGCAGCAGCACGAACCCGACCACGAAGAAGATCAACAACGAGACCAGGCCCACCCGGTACGAGTTCGTCAACTGGAACACGATGCCGAACGCGAGGGGTCCCAGCCAGCTGGTGCCCTTGTCGCTGATCTCGTAGAACCCGTAGTACTCGCCTTCCTTGCCGGCCGGGATGAGCTGGCTGAACAGCGACCGGCTCAACGCCTGCGACCCGCCCAGCACCAGACCGATCGCCGCGCCGAGCGCCATGAACTGGGCGGGCGCCTCAGCCGGCAGCCGGAACGCCGCCAGGATCACCGCCGTCCACAGCACCAGGCTGGCCAACACCGTCTTCCACGCCCCGATCCGCTGCGCGACCGCCCCCAACGCCAACGCGCCACCGAACGCCAGGAACTGCACCAGCAGGATCGTCACGATCAACGTCGACTGGCCCAGCCGCAGCTCCTCGGTGCCGTACTGGCTCGCCAGGGCGATCACCGTCTGGATGCCGTCGTTGTAGACCAGGAACGCCAGCAGGAAGAACAACGTCAACGGGTACGTCTTGAGCCCGCGCACCGTACGGCCCAACTGCTTGAACCCGTCGGTGAGCACGTTGCCGCCCGGCCGGGCGTCGACCGCCGGACGTTCCCGCAGCCACGCCAGGGGCACCAGGGTGAACACCGCCCACCACACCCCGGCCGACACGATCGACCAGCGGGCCAGGTCCAGGGTGCGTTGCGGGTCGCCGTCGATGCTGAACGACTGCACCACCACCAGGTTGACCGCCAGCAGCAGACCGCCGCCGAGGTAGCCCAGCGCCCAGCCCCGGCTGGAGATCCGGTCCCGGTCGTCGGGCCCGCCGAGCCGTGGCAGGAACGAGTTGTACACCACCACGCTGGCCCCGAACGCGATGTTGGCCAGGACGAACAGCCCACCGCCGAGCAGATAGCGGTCGCCGGTGACGAACACCATCGCGATCGTCGCCCCCGCACCGAGGAACGCCGACACCGCCAGCAGCCGCTTCTTGTGCATCGTCCGGTCGGCGATCGCCCCCATGACCGGCAGCACCAGCACCGTCAACGCCACCGACAGCGACACCAGGTACGGAAAGTACGACCCGGCGGCGACCTTCACACCCAGCGGGTACACGTACGCCACACACTCGTCGGCGTCGATCGCGCAGCCGGCCGCCTGCTTGGTGACGCTGGTCAGGAACGGCCCCAGGAACACCGTGATCACGGTGGTGGAGAACGCCGACATCGCCCAGTCGTAGAAATACCAGCCGGTCCGTTCCCGCCGGGTGCTCGGCGACGGCACGTCGGCAGTGGGTGCGGGTACGACGGCAGCGGGCGGCGGGGTGAGGTCGGACATCGGGTCCTTCTCTGCGATGGGCGGGGGGTGTCCCTATGGGTTCTGTCAAGCAGCGAGGCGGGGTTCGTCCGCCGGTTTGGGCTGGTATGGCCGTTGGGTGCGGAGCATGGCGTGGAGGACGTCGACGCGGCGGCGGGCGAGGCAGATGAGGGCGGCGTTGTGTTTCTTGCCCTCAGCGCGTTTGCGGTCGTAGTAGGCGCGGCTGAGCGGGTCGGCGAGAGCGGCGAACGCGGACAGGAAGAACGCGCGTTTCAGCTGCTTGTTGCCGCCCTTGGGTGGGTGTTCGCCACGGATGCTGGTGCCGGAGCGGCGGGTGACCGGGGCCAGGCCGGCGTAGGCGGCCAGGTGGCCGGGGGTGGGGAACGAGGTGCCGTCGCCGACTTCGAGCAGGATGCGGGCCGCGGTCCTGACGCCGATGCCGGGCATCGAGGTCAGGACCGGGGCAAGAGGGTGCGCATCAAGCATCCCTTCGACCTGTTCGGCGACCTGGTCGCGTTGGCGCAGCAGGTCACGCAGGTTGTCGGCGAGTCGGGGAAGGACGGTCTCGGCGGCGGTGGTGCCGGGAACCACGACGGTCTGCGCGTCGAGCGCGGTGAAGATCTGGTCGACCAGGCGGGCGCCCATGCGTGGCGCGCGGGCCTTGACGATCTCGGTGAGTTTCGCCCGGCCTGCCTTGCGGATGCCGGTGGGTCCGCCGCACCGCGAGATGGCTTCCAGGACGGCGGGGTGCTGCAGTTTCGGGCCGAGGACGCGTTCCAGGGGTGGGTGGATCTGGGTGAGCAGGCCCCGGATGCGGTTGGCGACGCGGGTGACCTCGCCGGCGAGGTCGTCGTCGTAGCCGACCATCACCTCCAGCTCGGCCAGGGCGTCGTCGCCGGTGTCGACCCGGCGCAGGGTGTGGGGCAGGGTGCGGGCGGCGTCGGCGATGACGTAGGCGTCGCGGGCGTCGGTCTTCGCGGTGCCGGGGTGCAGGTCGGCCAGGCGGCGCATGACCAGACCGGGCAGGTAGGCGACCTGGTGGCCGCAGGCGCGGGCGACCGCGACGGGCAGCGCGCCGATCGAGGCGGGCTGGTCGACCACGGCCAGGATCTGGCCGTGCCGGGCGAGTTTGTCGAACAGTTTCCGCAGCCCGGTTTCGGTGTTGGGCAGCGTCGCGTCGTGCAGCCGCTTGCCGTCGCGGTTCAACGCGACCGCGTGGTGTCCTTCCTTGCCGACGTCGAGTCCGATGAAGACGCCGAACCCGTCGTGCACAGCTTGCCTCCTCACGGCGATGGCCTGGCTCGGCCGCTGGTCATAGCGTCGGACTGCCGGCATCCACGTTACGGAGAGACCTACCCCACGACGGGGTGGCCGGGTCCCTATCAGCGGTCCGCCGACGCCACCCGGCTCGGCGACAACACCCCCCGGATCATGCGTACGACAGGGGCATTCAGTCATACCGAGCCGGGCGACCGAGCAGTCCCCGGCTGGGGACGATCAAAAAGACCTCCGATCTCCGGAAGCGTCAAGTCGTCGGTTCGCCGTCAGGTGATGAACTGGAAGATCTTGCCGGTCTCCAGCGGCTGTGGGGTGCCGGTGAAGCGGTGAACGCCGACGGAGAACAGCACGTCGTCGGGTGCGGTGAAAGCCTGTTCGGCGAACCCTGCGTCGGCCAGCCACCTTCGGACCGCCGGTGTCAGGTCGGGTGCTCGTCGTGTCCTGGTCCAGATCACTGTGGCGTCGGCAGCGCAGATCTGCGGCAGCGCGTGAATGGTGGTGTGGGCGTCGGCGTCGCTGATGTTGCCCAGGACGCCTGCCATGATGACCAGGTCGGCGGGCACCGCCTGCCGGTATGAGGCGAGGTCACCGGCGTCGGCCTGCCCGACGGTCACCGTGTCGAGGCCTTCGGCGATTGCTCGGGTCCGGGCCGCGGCGACGTTGCGCGGTTCGTACTCGAGCAGCGTGGCGCTGACTCGCACGGCGTCCTGGCGCGACGCCAGCACGGTGAGAATGTCGTGACCTTGGCCGGCGCACATGCTGAGCACGGACACCGGTTCGCCAGGTCGCTCATCGAGCCACGCGGCGATGTGCTGCTGGACCAGCTTCAGTCGGCGTGCCAGGGGCGAGCCGGGGTCGGTGTAAGGGCTGTGCCAGGCGTACCAGTCCTTGCCGTCGTTCATGGGCGCCGAGTTTGCCAGTGTCACTGCGCAGCGGCGGGTGCGGGCATGCCGATCGTGGGGAAGGCCTTGCCGGGGTGGTAGAGCTGTCCTGTTGCGAGGCAGTGGTGCAGGCAGCCGAGGAGCCGGTTGAACAGGTGGCGTAGTGCGGCGGGATGTCGGTCGCCGTGGTCGCGGCGGCGCTGGTAGTGCTGTTTGGCGGGTTCGGCGTGGGTAGCGGCGACGAAGGCCCACAGATATCCGGCGGCGGCGAGCCGATCGTTCTTCACCTTGCGGTGGGTGATGGAGATGCTGCGCCCGGACGCGCGGGTGACCGGGGCCGCGCCGGCGTAGGCCTTCAGAGCGCGGGCATCGGCGAACCGGGCGCGGTCGTCGCCGATCTCGGCCAGAACGCGGGCACCGGTCACGTCGGCCAGACCGGGGAAGCTTGTCACGATCGCGTGGTCCGGGTGCTGGCGGAACGCTTCGCTGGCGGCCTCGGCAAGCGAATCAACACTGGCGCATTCGACGTTCAGCGTCGCGAGCAGTGCCAGCGCCTGGATGCCCATGGCTTCCTCCACGACGTCCGGCTGACGCAGTTGCGGACGGCGCAGCGCCTGCTGCAGCTCGGCGGCCAGGTCCTCGACGCCACGCCGTCGGCCGCCGCGGCGTAGGGCGGCGGCGATCCGAGTTGTGGACAGCTTCGCCGCAGCTGCGGGCGTGGATGCGGCGGCCAGCACCGCACGGGCGTCCGCGCTGGTCAGGTTGCCCTTCCTGCCGTTGAACGCGGCGAGGAACGTGGGGAAGTACTCCCGCAGCAGTGACCGCAGCTCGTTCGAGGCCCGGGTTCGCCGCCAGGTGGCGTCCTGGTGGGCCCGGGCCAGCACCGCGACCGCCTGAACCAGTTCGCTGTCGTGCGGCAGCGGCCGGTGAGCGTGGGCGTCGGTGCGCAGGATGTTGGCCAGCACCACCGCGTCGGCGTGGTCGGACTTCTTGCGTGACACCGAGTGCCGCTCCCGGTAGCGGGCCACCGCCATCGGGTTGATCGAGTACACCCGCCGCCCACTTACGCGCAGCGCCGCGACCAGCAGGCCACGCGGGGTCTCGATCGCCACCGGGATCGGCTCCTCGGCGCTGTCACCGGCGGCGGCCAGCATCTCGACCAGCGTGGTGAATCCGTCCACGTCGTCGCCGATGCGACCCTTGGCAACCAGGCGACCGTGCTCGTCGACCAGGGCAATATCGTGATGCCGTTCTGACCAGTCGATGCCGCAGTACACCGCCAACTCCTACTCCTCCCTCGCCTGCCCATCGGGCATGCAACCCTGGCGGAAACGCGCGGCGCCCTAATGACGAGGCTCTGTGGCCTACCCTCCGATGAGCCGTTCGCGATCCCAGCGACCCGCACGGTCCCGGTCTTCGCAGTAAGAGCTCGTCGGCTCCCGGTATGCGAGGTGTTCGCCGTGCGGGCGGGCTGCAACCACGATCAACATCCTGCCCAAGGTCACGAGGTGGTCCGGCACCGCCGAGATCCGCCGGTCTTGCACGAGACCTGACACGGTCCAGAGGTGTGCAGGCGTGAACTCAGCGAGCCGGACCACCACACGAACGACTCGCCGAGCCCACGCTGCCGATCTTTTTGGAGACCTCAAGGGCCGGGTAACGGGCAGGCATCCCGTGGTCCACGGCGGGCCGTTCGGGATTCATTAGGTAACGGGCGACGTCAGCGGGGGTGCGCGGCTCCGTCCGCGTCGACCCGACGGTCCGGCGGCCAGAAGCCACGGCTTCGATACACGTCGCGCAACACCTCGACGTGATCGGTCATGATGCCATCCACCCCGAGGTCCAGTAACTCGTTCATTTCGGCAGGTTCGTCGATCGTCCAGACGTGCACCTGCAACCCCAACCGGTGGCAGTACGCCACGAACCGGGCGTCGACCACCCGTACCCGGTTGAACCGGACCGGGACCTGCGCGGCCACCACCGACGTCGGCAGCCGCAGCCGGCCGCCGACGATCGACGCGATCCGCAGCCGCGCCACCGCCCGCATCCCCATCGACGTGGCGACCCGCCCGTGCGTCAACGACCGCAGCCGGTGCAGCCGCCGATCCGAGAACGACGCCAGCAGCACCCGGTCACCCGCGCCGCACCGGTCGACCGTGTCGACGGTCGGCCGTACGCCGCCGTCGGCCTTGACGTCGATGTTGAACCGCACCCGCGGCCACGCGTCGAGGACCTCGTCGAGCCGGGGTACGGCCGCCGCCCCGCCGACCCGTACCGTCGCCAGGTCGGCCCACCGCATCGCCGCGATGCTGCCGGTCGTCCCGGCGACCCGGTCCAGGGTGGCGTCGTGGAACACCACCGCCACCCCGTCGGCGGTCGCGTGCACGTCGGTCTCCACGTACCGGTAGCCGAGGTCGACGGCCCGGCCGAACGCCTCGGCGGTGTTCTCGTCCCCCCGGGCCGCCCCGCCCCGGTGGGCGAACGCGATCGGCGTGGGGGAGTCCAGGTAGGCGTACCGGTGCGACACGCAGCGCAGTATGCCTGGTCGAGGCGACCGGCGGCCGTACGGCGGATGGCGACGTGCCGACGAACGGCCGCACACCCGGCCACCGTCGCGCCGCGCGCCGGTCCGCCACCCGACGGCCCCCGGTGACGCCCCGCAGTAGGGTGTGCGCCATGCGGGCACTCGGCATCGACTTCGGCACCTCGAACACGGTGGCCATGGTGCGCGGCGCCGACCGGCGGACCCGGCCGCTGCTGTTCGACGGCGCGCCGCTGCTGCCGTCCGGGGTGTACCGGGAACCCGACGGGCGGCTGATCGTCGGCCGTGACGCCGAACGCCGCGCCCGCATCGCCCCGTCCGGGTTCGAACCCAACCCGAAACGCCGCGTCGACGACGGCGTGGTGCTGCTCGGCGACGTCGAACTGCCGGTGCCGCAGGTCATCGCCGCGGTGCTGCGCCACGTCGCCGCCGAGGCCCGCCGCCAACTCGGCGGCGTCGACGAGGTCCGGCTCACCCACCCGGCGCAGTGGGCCGAACGCCGCCGCCTCGTGCTGATCCAGGCCGCGCACGCCGCCGGGCTGCCGAAACCGATGCTGGTCGCCGAGCCGGTCGCCGCCGCCTCCTACTACACGGCGGTGCTGGGCAGCGCGGTGCCGCCGGGCCGGTCGCTGGCCATCTACGACCTCGGTGGCGGCACGTTCGACGCGACCGTCGTCCGCCGTAGTGCCACCGGCTTCGACGTCCTCGCCGAGCAGGGTCTGGCCGAACTCGGCGGCCTCGACTTCGACCAGGCGCTGGTCGAGCACCTCGGCCAGACCTACTCCGACACCCGCACCACGTTGTGGAACGGGTTGGTCGCCCCGGCCGACACCGGGCAGCGCCGGGCCCGCGCGCTGCTCTACGACGACGTACGCGGCGCCAAGGAGATGCTGTCGCGCACCACCAGCGCCGACGTGCACCTGCCGGCGCTCGATATCGCCGCGCACGTCACCCGGGAGGAGTTGGAGTCGCTGATCCGGGGCCATCTGGCCCGTACGGTGACCTGCCTGGCGCAGACGATCGCCGGCGCCGGCCTGGCCCCCGGTGACCTGGTCGGCATCTTCCTGGTCGGCGGTTCAAGCCGGATCCCGCTGGCGGCCAACCTGATCCACACCGAACTGGGGGTGGCGCCGACGACCCTGGAGCAGCCGGAGACGGTGGTCGCCGAAGGCGCGCTGTGCCTGGGCTTCCCGGCCCGGCCCGGTGTCGCGGGAGCGGCCGGGCCCGGTCTGTCCGGTACGCCTCGCGCGGTGCCCGCGCCGGCCCGGCCGGTCGCCGGACCCCGTCCACCGGTGCTGGCGCCCCGACCGGCGGCGACCCCGCACCGCCCGCCGGTCGGGCCGAACCCGGCCGGTCGGCCCGCGATGACCTCGGCCCCGCCGGCTGCGCCGACGGCCGTACCCCGGCTGCCGGTGCCGGCGTCGCCCGCCGGACCGGTCGCCGGACCGGTCGCCCCGGTCAACCCGGTCGGGCCTCCGGCGGCGGCCCGCCCACCGGCCGGGTTCGGCCCGGCCACGCAGCAGCCGATGCCGCCGCCCGGAGCAGGCCAGCTGTCGCCCCGGCCCGGCCAGACGCCCAACCCCGGACCGCCCGTACCGTCCACGACGCCGTACCGGGCGGCACCGACGCCGACCCCGCAGCAGCGCCCGCCGGCCGGCACCCCCCGCCGTGCCTGGTACGAGGAGACCGGCCTGGTGTGGATGCTGGCGCTGGGGTTCATGGTGTTCATCGCGCTGATCGTGCTGATGATCGCGCTGATGCAGTCATGATCGCGCCGATGCGGTGACCTCGCTGGCGGTGCCGGTCCCGCCGCAGGACAATGGTCGGGTGACCACCGCTACCCGGGAACCCGCCGGCACCTTCGTCTACGACGGCGACTGCGCGTTCTGCACCATGTGCGTACGGTTCATCGAGCGTCGGATACCGACCACCGCCACGGTCGTGCCGTGGCAGTGGGCCGACCTGCCCACCCTCGGGCTCACCCGTGAGCAGGGCGGCACAGCGGTCCAGTGGGTGCCGACCGGCACGGTCGGTTCCGCCGGCGCCGGCCCCGTCGCGGTCGCCGCGCTGCTGCGCACCAGCAACCTGCCGTGGCGGGCCGCCGGCACCGTCCTCGGGCTGCGTCCGGTGACCGCCCTGGCCTGGCCGGTGTACCGGTGGATCGCCCGCAACCGGCACCGGTTGCCCGGTGGCACCGCCGCCTGCGCCGTACCACAGGATCCGACCCCGACCTGATCAGCGGCGGCTGCGGTCAGTCTGCCGACCAGAACCGGGCCAGGGTGCTGGTGGCCGGGTCGTCGGAGGCGATCAGCGCCGCCCAGGCGTTCGTGTCGTCACCGGCGGCCTCGGTGGCGGCGTACCCGGCCAACTCGGCCGCCGTCACCGCGCCGGCGTCGTCGGCGCCGTCGTCGGCCCCGGACAGTGGGACGTCGTCGACCGACCAGTCACCGAGCAGGTCCGGGTCGGCCCACGGCCAGCCGTCCACCGGCGTCGGCACCCCGGCCGGGTCCAGCGGCGGCGGGAAATCCGCCTCCGGCCACTCGTCGGCCCCGGCCGGCACGTCCGGATCGGCACCAGGCGGCACCTCGGCCGGCCCGAGCTCCTGCGCCACCGGGTCGGCGTCGCCGAACCCGGACTCCGCCTCCGGGTCCGTGTCGGCGTACGGTCCGGCCGGACCGCCGTCGCCGGGGGACAGGTCGTCGCCGTACCCGAGCGCCCCGCCCGATCCGCCGGGGGTGTCACCGGCGTCGTCGACCTCGTCGCCGTACGCCGACCCGAAACCCTCCTCAGCGGGCGGCTCGTCGTCGGCGTCGCCGAAACCCGCGACGTCGCCGTACGCCGACGGGTAGCCGTCGAGCGGCGCGTTCAGCTCGGCGGTGTCCGCGTCGCCGTAGCCGTCCGGGCCGTGACCATCCGGGCCGTAGCCGTCGTCGGCGGACGGATCGTCGTCGCCGGTCCAGTCACTGAACTGACCGCTCATCGTGTCGCCGTCCCTGACGTCGGCGCCGGAGACAGCGTCCGGGCGCGGCTGAGCACCTCGTCGACCTGCTTGACCCGGGCCCGGATCGTGTCCCGGCGGCTCTGCAACGCCGCCCGCCGCTTGGCCCGGCTGGCCTTGTCCTGCGCCAACGCCTTGTCGATCTCGGCGATGTGCGCGTCGAGCTGCGCCAACCGCCGTTCGATCGCGTCGTCCAAGGCCAACGTCAACGCGTACTGCAGGTCGGTGAACCGCTGCACCACCTCGTCGGCCAGCGCCGCA
Source organism: Solwaraspora sp. WMMD406 (assembly GCF_029626025.1). Lineage (NCBI taxonomy): Bacteria > Bacillati > Actinomycetota > Actinomycetes > Micromonosporales > Micromonosporaceae > Solwaraspora > Solwaraspora sp. WMMD406. Next base: position 4,126 of record NZ_JARUBF010000003.1, on the reverse strand, counting down.
CGGGCCTCACCGAGCACCTCCCGCAGCCACACCCGGGCCTGCTGCCGGTCGCTGGCCACCCGCCGCCGGTAGAGGATGAACGCTCCGGCGGCCAACCCCAGACCGAGCCCGGCGACCGGGATCAGCAGGCCGCCGCCGACCAGCGCCCCGGCGCCCAACGCCGACGCCCCCGCCGCCGCGCCCCGACCCGCCATGAACGCCATCCCCCCGGCCGACAACGCGATCATCATGTTGTCGGCGCCACCGCCTTCGCGCCGGGGCCGGGTCGCCAGGGCGTGCCGCAACGTGCCGTTGATCCGCTGCAGCACGAACTGCAACTCCTGCGGCCCGAACACCTGCGCCAACGTGCGTTCGGCGACCTTACGGAACCGGAACTCCAGATCGTGGGAGAACCTCAGCGACAACGCGTGCAACGCCTGGTCCACCTCACCCGGCAGGTTCTTCAACGTCTCCCCACGGGCGGCCTCGATCCGGGTCAGGAAATGCTCCTGCAGGCCGCCGATCGCGGTCCGCAGCCGACCCGTGGCCTCGACCCGGGCCCGCTGCGTCTCGGTGTTCAACGCCAACGACCACTGCCGCGACTCGGTCCGCTTGCGGGCGGCCACCGCCGCGCGTTCCTCCCGGGCCCGCGCCACCTCCGACGGATCCGGATCGCAGGCGGCGATCCGCTGCCCGGCCGCCAGGTCGAGGCGCACCAGTTCACTGCGGATCGTCCGCAGCACGTTGGCCTGCGCCAACAGATGCCCCTTGCCGGCCAACTCGACCAACGCGTGCTGCAGCGGCGCCACCCGCGACTCGCCGACCAGTTCGGTGGCGGCCTCCGGCGGCACCGTCAACGCCAACTCCGCCAGCCGCGCCGACACCGGGAACCAGCCGGCGGCGGCGAACCGGGGAGCGTGCGCCTGCAACTGGGCCTGGTTGTCGGCCAGGATCGTGCGCCACCCCGGATAGGCGTCGACCTTGGTCAGGGCGAACACCACCACGTTGACCCGTTTGCTCGCCTCGATCAGGAAGTCCATCTCCGGCCGGGTGAACGGCGTCGACGCGTCGACCACGAACAGCAACGCGGCGGCCCGCTCCACGGCGGCCAACGCGATCTCGGTGTGCGCCGGATCGAGACCACCGGTACCCGGGGTGTCCACCAGCGACAGGTATTGCAGCAGCGGCGCCGGATGGTCCACCTCGATGCGCCGGGGCGGACGGGTCCCGTCCGGCAGCCGCCCCAGCACGGTGCCCCAGTCCCGCAGCCGATCCACCGGCACCGGCACCGGATCCTCACGGCCCGGCACGAACGCCCGCGCCGCCGGCCGGGGCCCGTGCGCGAACTCCAGGTACGCCGACGTCGCCACCGCCGCGTCCACCGGCGACAGATCCGTCACCCCGATCAACGCGTTGACCAGCGAACTCTTGCCGCGTTTCGTTTCCCCGACCACCACGATCGACGGCCGGGTCACCTCCCGGCGCCGTAGCGCGTCGATCTCCACGGCGGCGTCCGGGTCGAGCCCCCGGACGAACCCCAGACAGGTGTCGACCGCGCCGGACAGCAACCCGCCCAACGCCGCCGGAGACGGCCCGCCGCTCATCGGCCCCCCACCCCCGGACCGGTCTGCGCGGACTGCGTCCTCACCTGCTGCGACAGCAGGTGGAATCCACGGTGCGCCACCAGCGCCACCCGCGACTGCGCCGGAGACGCCCCGGCCACCGCGAACACCCGCCACCGGGTGGCCGCCTCCACCGCCGCCGCCACCAGCTGATCCACCCCGGCGCTCGGCAGGTCCAACACCCACCGCGGGTCGGTCGACAACGCCAGCCGGGTCAGTTCCTGCTCCATAGACTCCGGCAACTCCACGCTGCCCGTGGTCACCAACTGCGCCACCTCCAGCAACCGCAGCCGGTGGTACTCCGGCTGGTGCAGCAGCCGCTCGATCGCGTCCCGCAACGTCTCCCGGTCGGCGGGGTGCGCGGTGTGACTCGCCACCTTCTCCAAGCTGGACAGACCCCAGCCGGCCTTGATCGCGTCGGTCCGCCACCGGAACGCCTCGTCCAGGGTGTGCCGCAGCCGGGGAAACCCGGACGCGGCGAACAACGTGCGCACCAGGTCACCGGAGGCCAACTGCGGCGCCGCGCTCAACTGCGCCACGGCGAACCCGATGCCGTACAGGTCCAGCAGCCGCAGCAGCCGCTCCCGCTGCGGGCGGGGGACCGGGCAGTCCCGCGACACGAACAGGTCCACCGACGCCAACAACACCATCCGCTGCGCCGACGGCAACCCGGCCAACGTCCGCAGCGCCTCACAGTCGGCGGCGGTCAACCGGCCGGCCTCGGTCGTCTCGGCCAGCAACCCCACCACCGGCACCACGTCGGACACCACCCGCCGCAGCACCCGCGTCTGATCGGCCGCCAACGGCCCCGCCACCGGCCACGGGTCGGCCGTACCGGCCACCAACTTGTCGACCTTGTTGAACAACCCCAGCGAGTTGATCGGATTGCTCGACAGCCGCGCCGACACCGACCGGAACGCCTCCAACGCCCGTACGTCGTCGTCGCGCACCGACTGGGTGAACACGTAGATGATCGCCTCGGCGCCGGACACCGCGCCCACCGAGTCGTCGTCTATACCGGCGTCGAACGGCGCCGTGGCGTCGACCCCGGCGTCCACCCCGTCCGCGTCACCGCCACCGTCACCGCCCGGACCGGACCCGCCACCGGCGGCGAACAGGAACCGCTGCGCCGACTCACTGACCCCGGCGCTGGTCGACGACAGACCGGGAGTGTCGATCACCGTCAACTCCCGCAGATGGTCACTGGTCAACGTGACGTCGACGAACGCGATCTGCGCCCTCGGCACCCCCAGCCGCTGCGGGATCATCCCGGCGGCGTCCAACGGCAGACTCGACCGGGACCCGTCCCGGCGCACCACGTCCACCCGGTCGGCGGTGCCGTACCGGAACTGGGTCACGATGCGGGTGCACTCACCGACCTCCGTCGGCGCCACCCGCCGCCCGATCAACGCGTTGACCAGCGTCGACTTTCCCGCCTTCAGGCGCCCGGCGATCGCCACCCGCAACGGCTCGTCGAGCCGGCGACGCACCCGCAGCACCTCACCAGCGGTGCGCGGACCGACCCGCGGCCCCACCTCGTCACACAACGCCGCTACCCGGCTACTCAACGGACCAGCGCCCACGATTGGTCACCCACCCACGCGGTCGGCGACAATGACAGACGTCGGGCGGTGGTTCACACTCATCTCGCTGGTCGTCCTCCCGACACCAGGGCATGGGCGGTGCGCCCACCGCCGACATCCACACTACGAATATCCTGCCGGCGCAGGATCCCATGTTCGTGCCACCTTCGCCGGTCGGGGCGACGAGCTGTTGCGGGAGGACGAGTGCGGCACCCAGCCGGCGGCGGCCACGCCGCCCGCCCGCCACGCCACGGCGAACCCACCGTGGCGGGCGACGCCGACCACCCCGCCCGATCCGCCACGACCGCCGGCCCCACCTCCACCGCTGCCTCCGGCGGCACCGACACCGGCCGGCGAGCCAGGCCGGCCGACCCGTTCGACACCGCCGTCACCGCCGTCACCCAAAGACTGACCCGCCCCGGCCTGGTCGTCGTCACCGGCCCGCCCGGCTGCGGCCGCAGCACCCTGCTGCGGCGCGTCCGCGCCGCCTTCCCCGGCCCGACGCACACCGGCGGCGGCCTGTCCGCGCTCCGGCACGTCCCCGCCCTGCCGCTGAGCCGCGCCGTACGGGTCCGGCTACCCACCCACGACCCGCACCTGCTGGCCGAAGCGGTCCGGTCCCGGCTGCGCCACGGCCTCCTCGTCCTCGACGACCTGCACTGGGCCGACCCGCTGACCATCGCCGCCCTGCCGGCCCTGGCCCGCCACTGCCGCGTCGTCGTCGCCCTGCGCACCCCGCACCACCTGCCCCCGGCCGCGCTGGCCCCGCTACGCGCCGACGACGCCACCTGGCTGCCGGTGCCGGCCCTGCCCCCGCCGACCATCGCCGCCCTGATCCGCCGCCTCGCCCCCGCCATCGACGACACCACCACCGCGACGTTGACCCGCCGCGCCGGCGGCAACCCGCTGGCCGCGCACGCCCTGGCCCGACACGCCGCCCGC
>NZ_JARUBF010000002.1 GCF_029626025.1 Solwaraspora sp. WMMD406 | reverse complement strand
CGCCCAGGCGTTCGTGTCGTCACCGGCGGCCTCGGTGGCGGCGTACCCGGCCAACTCGGCCGCCGTCACCGCGCCGGCGTCGTCGGCGCCGTCGTCGGCCCCGGACAGTGGGACGTCGTCGACCGACCAGTCACCGAGCAGGTCCGGGTCGGCCCACGGCCAGCCGTCCACCGGCGTCGGCACCCCGGCCGGGTCCAGCGGCGGCGGGAAATCCGCCTCCGGCCACTCGTCGGCCCCGGCCGGCACGTCCGGATCGGCACCAGGCGGCACCTCGGCCGGCCCGAGCTCCTGCGCCACCGGGTCGGCGTCGCCGAACCCGGACTCCGCCTCCGGGTCCGTGTCGGCGTACGGTCCGGCCGGACCGCCGTCGCCGGGGGACAGGTCGTCGCCGTACCCGAGCGCCCCGCCCGATCCGCCGGGGGTGTCACCGGCGTCGTCGACCTCGTCGCCGTACGCCGACCCGAAACCCTCCTCAGCGGGCGGCTCGTCGTCGGCGTCGCCGAAACCCGCGACGTCGCCGTACGCCGACGGGTAGCCGTCGAGCGGCGCGTTCAGCTCGGCGGTGTCCGCGTCGCCGTAGCCGTCCGGGCCGTGACCATCCGGGCCGTAGCCGTCGTCGGCGGACGGATCGTCGTCGCCGGTCCAGTCACTGAACTGACCGCTCATCGTGTCGCCGTCCCTGACGTCGGCGCCGGAGACAGCGTCCGGGCGCGGCTGAGCACCTCGTCGACCTGCTTGACCCGGGCCCGGATCGTGTCCCGGCGGCTCTGCAACGCCGCCCGCCGCTTGGCCCGGCTGGCCTTGTCCTGCGCCAACGCCTTGTCGATCTCGGCGATGTGCGCGTCGAGCTGCGCCAACCGCCGTTCGATCGCGTCGTCCAAGGCCAACGTCAACGCGTACTGCAGGTCGGTGAACCGCTGCACCACCTCGTCGGCCAGCGCCGCACGGGCCTCACCGAGCACCTCCCGCAGCCACACCCGGGCCTGCTGCCGGTCGCTGGCCACCCGCCGCCGGTAGAGGATGAACGCTCCGGCGGCCAACCCCAGACCGAGCCCGGCGACCGGGATCAGCAGGCCGCCGCCGACCAGCGCCCCGGCGCCCAACGCCGACGCCCCCGCCGCCGCGCCCCGACCCGCCATGAACGCCATCCCCCCGGCCGACAACGCGATCATCATGTTGTCGGCGCCACCGCCTTCGCGCCGGGGCCGGGTCGCCAGGGCGTGCCGCAACGTGCCGTTGATCCGCTGCAGCACGAACTGCAACTCCTGCGGCCCGAACACCTGCGCCAACGTGCGTTCGGCGACCTTACGGAACCGGAACTCCAGATCGTGGGAGAACCTCAGCGACAACGCGTGCAACGCCTGGTCCACCTCACCCGGCAGGTTCTTCAACGTCTCCCCACGGGCGGCCTCGATCCGGGTCAGGAAATGCTCCTGCAGGCCGCCGATCGCGGTCCGCAGCCGACCCGTGGCCTCGACCCGGGCCCGCTGCGTCTCGGTGTTCAACGCCAACGACCACTGCCGCGACTCGGTCCGCTTGCGGGCGGCCACCGCCGCGCGTTCCTCCCGGGCCCGCGCCACCTCCGACGGATCCGGATCGCAGGCGGCGATCCGCTGCCCGGCCGCCAGGTCGAGGCGCACCAGTTCACTGCGGATCGTCCGCAGCACGTTGGCCTGCGCCAACAGATGCCCCTTGCCGGCCAACTCGACCAACGCGTGCTGCAGCGGCGCCACCCGCGACTCGCCGACCAGTTCGGTGGCGGCCTCCGGCGGCACCGTCAACGCCAACTCCGCCAGCCGCGCCGACACCGGGAACCAGCCGGCGGCGGCGAACCGGGGAGCGTGCGCCTGCAACTGGGCCTGGTTGTCGGCCAGGATCGTGCGCCACCCCGGATAGGCGTCGACCTTGGTCAGGGCGAACACCACCACGTTGACCCGTTTGCTCGCCTCGATCAGGAAGTCCATCTCCGGCCGGGTGAACGGCGTCGACGCGTCGACCACGAACAGCAACGCGGCGGCCCGCTCCACGGCGGCCAACGCGATCTCGGTGTGCGCCGGATCGAGACCACCGGTACCCGGGGTGTCCACCAGCGACAGGTATTGCAGCAGCGGCGCCGGATGGTCCACCTCGATGCGCCGGGGCGGACGGGTCCCGTCCGGCAGCCGCCCCAGCACGGTGCCCCAGTCCCGCAGCCGATCCACCGGCACCGGCACCGGATCCTCACGGCCCGGCACGAACGCCCGCGCCGCCGGCCGGGGCCCGTGCGCGAACTCCAGGTACGCCGACGTCGCCACCGCCGCGTCCACCGGCGACAGATCCGTCACCCCGATCAACGCGTTGACCAGCGAACTCTTGCCGCGTTTCGTTTCCCCGACCACCACGATCGACGGCCGGGTCACCTCCCGGCGCCGTAGCGCGTCGATCTCCACGGCGGCGTCCGGGTCGAGCCCCCGGACGAACCCCAGACAGGTGTCGACCGCGCCGGACAGCAACCCGCCCAACGCCGCCGGAGACGGCCCGCCGCTCATCGGCCCCCCACCCCCGGACCGGTCTGCGCGGACTGCGTCCTCACCTGCTGCGACAGCAGGTGGAATCCACGGTGCGCCACCAGCGCCACCCGCGACTGCGCCGGAGACGCCCCGGCCACCGCGAACACCCGCCACCGGGTGGCCGCCTCCACCGCCGCCGCCACCAGCTGATCCACCCCGGCGCTCGGCAGGTCCAACACCCACCGCGGGTCGGTCGACAACGCCAGCCGGGTCAGTTCCTGCTCCATAGACTCCGGCAACTCCACGCTGCCCGTGGTCACCAACTGCGCCACCTCCAGCAACCGCAGCCGGTGGTACTCCGGCTGGTGCAGCAGCCGCTCGATCGCGTCCCGCAACGTCTCCCGGTCGGCGGGGTGCGCGGTGTGACTCGCCACCTTCTCCAAGCTGGACAGACCCCAGCCGGCCTTGATCGCGTCGGTCCGCCACCGGAACGCCTCGTCCAGGGTGTGCCGCAGCCGGGGAAACCCGGACGCGGCGAACAACGTGCGCACCAGGTCACCGGAGGCCAACTGCGGCGCCGCGCTCAACTGCGCCACGGCGAACCCGATGCCGTACAGGTCCAGCAGCCGCAGCAGCCGCTCCCGCTGCGGGCGGGGGACCGGGCAGTCCCGCGACACGAACAGGTCCACCGACGCCAACAACACCATCCGCTGCGCCGACGGCAACCCGGCCAACGTCCGCAGCGCCTCACAGTCGGCGGCGGTCAACCGGCCGGCCTCGGTCGTCTCGGCCAGCAACCCCACCACCGGCACCACGTCGGACACCACCCGCCGCAGCACCCGCGTCTGATCGGCCGCCAACGGCCCCGCCACCGGCCACGGGTCGGCCGTACCGGCCACCAACTTGTCGACCTTGTTGAACAACCCCAGCGAGTTGATCGGATTGCTCGACAGCCGCGCCGACACCGACCGGAACGCCTCCAACGCCCGTACGTCGTCGTCGCGCACCGACTGGGTGAACACGTAGATGATCGCCTCGGCGCCGGACACCGCGCCCACCGAGTCGTCGTCTATACCGGCGTCGAACGGCGCCGTGGCGTCGACCCCGGCGTCCACCCCGTCCGCGTCACCGCCACCGTCACCGCCCGGACCGGACCCGCCACCGGCGGCGAACAGGAACCGCTGCGCCGACTCACTGACCCCGGCGCTGGTCGACGACAGACCGGGAGTGTCGATCACCGTCAACTCCCGCAGATGGTCACTGGTCAACGTGACGTCGACGAACGCGATCTGCGCCCTCGGCACCCCCAGCCGCTGCGGGATCATCCCGGCGGCGTCCAACGGCAGACTCGACCGGGACCCGTCCCGGCGCACCACGTCCACCCGGTCGGCGGTGCCGTACCGGAACTGGGTCACGATGCGGGTGCACTCACCGACCTCCGTCGGCGCCACCCGCCGCCCGATCAACGCGTTGACCAGCGTCGACTTTCCCGCCTTCAGGCGCCCGGCGATCGCCACCCGCAACGGCTCGTCGAGCCGGCGACGCACCCGCAGCACCTCACCAGCGGTGCGCGGACCGACCCGCGGCCCCACCTCGTCACACAACGCCGCTACCCGGCTACTCAACGGACCAGCGCCCACGATTGGTCACCCACCCACGCGGTCGGCGACAATGACAGACGTCGGGCGGTGGTTCACACTCATCTCGCTGGTCGTCCTCCCGACACCAGGGCATGGGCGGTGCGCCCACCGCCGACATCCACACTACGAATATCCTGCCGGCGCAGGATCCCATGTTCGTGCCACCTTCGCCGGTCGGGGCGACGAGCTGTTGCGGGAGGACGAGTGCGGCACCCAGCCGGCGGCGGCCACGCCGCCCGCCCGCCACGCCACGGCGAACCCACCGTGGCGGGCGACGCCGACCACCCCGCCCGATCCGCCACGACCGCCGGCCCCACCTCCACCGCTGCCTCCGGCGGCACCGACACCGGCCGGCGAGCCAGGCCGGCCGACCCGTTCGACACCGCCGTCACCGCCGTCACCCAAAGACTGACCCGCCCCGGCCTGGTCGTCGTCACCGGCCCGCCCGGCTGCGGCCGCAGCACCCTGCTGCGGCGCGTCCGCGCCGCCTTCCCCGGCCCGACGCACACCGGCGGCGGCCTGTCCGCGCTCCGGCACGTCCCCGCCCTGCCGCTGAGCCGCGCCGTACGGGTCCGGCTACCCACCCACGACCCGCACCTGCTGGCCGAAGCGGTCCGGTCCCGGCTGCGCCACGGCCTCCTCGTCCTCGACGACCTGCACTGGGCCGACCCGCTGACCATCGCCGCCCTGCCGGCCCTGGCCCGCCACTGCCGCGTCGTCGTCGCCCTGCGCACCCCGCACCACCTGCCCCCGGCCGCGCTGGCCCCGCTACGCGCCGACGACGCCACCTGGCTGCCGGTGCCGGCCCTGCCCCCGCCGACCATCGCCGCCCTGATCCGCCGCCTCGCCCCCGCCATCGACGACACCACCACCGCGACGTTGACCCGCCGCGCCGGCGGCAACCCGCTGGCCGCGCACGCCCTGGCCCGACACGCCGCCCGCACCCACGGCACCGCAACCGCCACCGGCGGCCCGGCCGCGCCCACCCCACCCGTCGGCGACGACCTCGACCAGGTCACCTACGCGGTCGCCGCCGCCCTCGCCGACCTGACCCGCCCGGCCCGCACCGCCCTGGCCGCGCTCGGCCTGCTCGGCCGCCCCGCACCCGCCGCGCTACTCGGCCCCGGCGTCACCGAACTCGTCGACGCGACCATCGTCACCGTCGACCCCGACGGCCTGGCCGCCCCCGTGTCGCCGTACCAGGCCGACGTCGCCGCCGGCCTGCTCGACGACACCAGCCGCCGCGCCCTGCACCGCCGCCTCGCCGACCTCGTCACCGACGACACCCAGGCCGTCCGGCACCTCGCCGCCGCCGGCGACGCCACCGCCGCCTACCAGCGCGCCGTCACCGCCGCCGCCACCGCCACCACCAGCGGCGCCCGCGCCGACCTGCTGCTGTTCGCCGGCGACCAGCCCGCCGCCACCGCCGACACCCGGCTGGCCGCCGCCCGCGCCGCCCTGGCCGCCGGCCGCCCCGGCCGCGCCGTCCAAGTCCTCACCGCCGCCGGCCTGCTCGGCGTCGACGCCGCCGTCCTACGCGCCGAAGCCCTGCTGCACGCCGGTGACCCGGCCGCCGCCCGCGCCGCCGCCACACCCGTGCCCGACGACGCCGCACCCGACGTCGTCGCCGCCCGCGACCGGGTCCTCCTACTGGCCGACCTCGCCACCGACCCGGCCGCCGCGCCGGTCCGCGCCGCCGCCGTCACCGCCCGCCACGGCACCAGCCCCCAGCATCTCGGCCTGCGCGCCGCGCTCGCCGCCGCGCTCGCCGCCGACCGCGCCCCCGGCTGGGAATACGCCCTGGCCACCACAGCCGCCGCCGCCGGTGCCGCCGGCGACCTGCTGACCGCCCGGTGGAGCGCCTGGCAGCTGGTGGAGACCCTGACCGCCGACGGACGACTCACCGAAGCCGCCCACACCGCGCTGGCCGCCGGCGACGCCTGCGCCGCCGACCTGGCCTACAGCTGGCAGACCCGGTTCGTCGCCGCCCGACTGTGGTGCCTGGCCCTGCGCGGCGACCCCGCCCCGCCCGCCGACGCGGACACCCGCGACCCCGGCGGACCGAACCCCGCCGCCGCGGCCCCCGTCGACGGGCCCGGGCCGGCCGGCGGTGACCCGCTGGTCCGGGCCGCCACCGACCTCACCGACCGCGCCCTGCCGGCCGCCGCGCACGGCTACGCCGTCGCCGCCGCCAGCCTCGTCCAGGCCGACAGCGGACTCCTCGCCCCCGCCCGCGCCCGCCTGGCCACCCGCGCACCGGCCCCCGCCGCCGTCACCGCCCTCCTCGACTGGGTCGCCCGGGAAGCCGCCTGGCTCGACGGCCAACCCGACAAGGCGAGCGCCGCCGGCGACACCCCGTCCGGCGCGCCGCCGCTGCTCGACGGCCTGCGCCGGATCACCGCCCGGTGGGCCGGCTACGACGGTGCCCCCGCACCCCCCGACCCCCCGCCGGCCGCCGAACGGCAGCTACCGGCGGTCGCCGACACCCTCGCCGCCTGGGACCACACCGACCCGCAACGGTTCAGCCAGGCCGCACACGGCTGGCGCGACACCGCCGTGCGGGAACAGGTCCGCTGCCTGCTCGCCCACGGACTCCACGAACCGGACCCGCGACGGGCCGTACCGGCGCTGCTCGCCGCCGAATCCCTCGCCGCGCACGCCGGACTGGTCGTGCTCCTCGGCCGCACCCGCCGCGCCCTGCGCCGCCACGCCGTCCGTCGCGACGAACGCGGCCCGCGCAGCGGCGAACAGCTGACCGGCCGGGAACGCGACGTCCTGCGGCTCGTCGCCCAGGGCGAACCCACCCGCCGCATCGCCAACCAGCTGGGCATCTCCGCCGAAACAGTGGAAACCCACGTACGGGCCGGGATGCGTAAGCTCGGCGCCCGTACCCGCACCGAAGCGGCCGCCTTGGCCACCGCCGGGGAGGACCTCCGGTGACCGACGCACCGCACTACGTCCTCGACTCGGCCGCCGACGCGACCGGTGTGCTGCGCCGCCTGGCCAGAGCCGGCTGGAACACCCGGGAAGGGTTCGCCCTACCCGACGCCACCTGGGACGTCACCGGTATCCGCCTGGCCCTCTACGGCCGGGTTCCCGACGCCGACACCGCCGCGCTCGCGGTGCTCGCCGCCGCCCGGGGCGCCGCCGTCGTCGCCATCTGCGATCCGTACGGCGACCTCGGCCGCGCCCTGGTCGACGACCTGAGCCGACTCGGCGTGGTGCACCGGGACGCCGAACCGCACGAGCAGGGCCGACCCGACTCCGGCGACGACCCGGTCGCCCTGGTCCCCGAACAGCGGGCCCTGCTGGAACGGCTCGCCAACGGCGAGACGATCGCGGCGGCGGCCGCCGCCGAGTTCCTGTCGCTGCGGACCGCGAACCGCCGTATCGCCCAGGCCCGCGACGTGTTCGGGGTCCGCACCACCCGTGAGGCGGTCATCGCCTACCTACGGCAGCGGCCCAGGCCCTGACCCGTCGACCTCGTCCGACGCGCTCACCTGTTCGCGTCGCGCCGTCGGCTCGCCCGGCGCCAGCCCGTCCGACCCTGCGCCGGTCGTGTCCGCCCGGTGACGGCGGTGTCGCCGGGTCGGGTCCACCGGACGGGTGGGGTCGACGTGACGGGGACCCTCCGGTTCGTCGGGCCGCACCCCCGCCAGCGCGTCGGTGACCGCGTCGATGATCCGCCCGGTGGCGCGTTGCGCCGCACCCGGCCGCCCGACGTCGATCCCGGCCAGGTCCACCGGGTCACCGAAGTGCACCCGGATCACCGGCCGGCGCAGCAAAGCCCGCAACACCGCCGGGAGCAACCCACGAGGCGCCGCGTACGGCAACACCGCGTGCGCCCCCCACTGGGCGACCGGGACCACCACCGCCCCGGTGGCCAACGCCAGCCGCGCCGTGCCGGTCTTGCCGCGCTCCGGCCACATCCCCGGATCCAGACCGATCCGCCCCTCCGGATAGACCAGCACCACCGAGCCGGCTCGCACCGCCGCCGCCGCGTCGGGCAGGGCGTTCGCCACGGCGGTGGTCCGCCGGTCGACCCGGATGTGTCCGGCGCGGCGCATCGCCGCGCCGACGACCGGAGCGCGGAACAGGCCGCCGGTGGCCAGGAACCGTGGGGCGACCCGCCGTACCCGGCAGGCGGCGGCCAGGGCGACCGGGTCGAACGGGCTGATGTGGTTGGCGGCCAGGATCAGCGGGCCGTGCCGGCACTCGTCCGGCACGTCACCGGTGACCCGCAGCCGGGCGAGCAACGCGACGACGAGCCGGGCGGCGACCTGCATGGCCCGCCACAGCAGCGGTGCCCGCCAGGGCCGGGGTGATGGGTCGACGGAGGTGTTCATCAGCCGTCGATGGTCCCACAGGGCGCGGCGACGGTACCGCCGCCGGTCGGCCGAGGGTTCCGGCGTGGGTCGGGTCGCAGGACCCGGGGGAGAGGGGATCGCCGACCCTGGCCCTGTCCACGACGCGTTGTAGTATGTACTACGTCTCGTAGTATCTAGTTGGGGAGCCCGCGTGGACGCGCTCGACATAGCCCGCTGGCAGTTCGGTGTCACCACCGTCTACCACTTCCTGTTCGTCCCCCTCACCATCGGGCTGTCCCTGCTCGTCGCCATCCTGCAAACCGCCTGGCACCGCACCGGCGACGACCGCTACCTCAAACTCACCAAATTCTACGGAAAACTATTCCTCATCAACTTCGCCATGGGCATCGTCACCGGCATCGTGCAGGAATTCCAATTCGGCATGAACTGGAGCGACTACTCCCGCTTCGTCGGCGACATCTTCGGCGTACCCCTCGCCATCGAAGCCCTCCTCGCCTTCTTCCTCGAATCCACCTTCCTCGGACTCTGGATATTCGGCTGGGGGAGACTCCCCAAAGCACTCCACCTCGCCACCATCTGGCTCGCCTCGTTCGGCAGCATCATCAGCGCCTGGTTCATCCTCGCCGCCAACTCCTGGATGCAGAACCCCGTCGGCTACCGCATCAACCCCGACACCGGCCGCGCCGAACTCACCGACTTCATCGCCGTCCTCACCAACAAAGTCACCCTCATCACCTTCCCCCACACCCTCGCCGGCTGCTTCATGGTCGCCGGCGCCCTCATCCTCGCCGTCGCGCTCTGGCACCTCATCCGCCACCCCGACGGCCCCGACACCGCGGCCTTCCGCACCGCCACCAAACTCGGCGCCTGGACCACCATCGTCGCCACCGCCGCCGTCATCGGCACCGGCGACATCCAAGGCAAAATCATGACCCAGGTCCAACCCATGAAAATGGCCGCCGCCGAAGCCCTCTACACCACCGAAAGCCCCGCCTCGTTCTCCGTCGTCACCGTCGGCACCCTCGACGGCAGCCGCGAAATCTGGGCCTTCAAAATCCCGTACCTGCTCTCCTGGCTGGCCACCGGCGACCCCACCGGCGAAGTCCACGGCATCACCGACCTCCAAGCCCAATACGCCGCCCAGTACGGACCCGGCAGCTACACCCCGATCATCCCCGTCACCTACTGGAGCTTCCGCTTCATGATCGGATTCGGCCTCGCCGCCGCCGCCATCGCCCTCTGGGCCCTGTGGACCACCCGCCGCGGCCGCACCCCCACCGGCCGCTGGCTGCTGCGCGCCGGCCTCATCCTGCCCGTCCTGCCACTGCTGGCCAACAGCTTCGGCTGGATCTTCACCGAAATGGGCCGCCAACCCTGGATCGTCTTCGGTGAAATGCTCACCCGCGACGGCGTCAGCCGCAGCGTCTCCCTCACCGAAGTCCTCACCAGCTTCACCGCCTTCACCCTCATCTACGCCACCCTCGCCGCCATCGAAGTCAAACTCCTCATCCGCTACGCCAAAGCCGGCCTCCCCGACACCACACCCCAGCCCCCACCAGACGACCGCGACGACACCGACGCCAACTCAGCCCGGCCCCTCGCCGCCACCCACTGACCCACCGGAGACCCCTCGTGGAACTCACCACCGTCTGGTTCGGGCTCATCGCCGTCCTGTTCACCGGCTACTTCATCCTCGAAGGCTTCGACTTCGGCGTCGGCGTCCTCGCCCGCCTCATCGGCCGCACCGAACCCGAACGCCGCGCCGCCATCGCCACCATCGGCCCCGTCTGGGACGGCAACGAAGTCTGGCTCCTCACCGCCGGCGGCGCCATGTTCGCCGCCTTCCCCGAGTGGTACGCCACCCTCTTCTCCGGCTTCTACCTGCCCCTGCTGCTCATCCTCGTCGCCCTCATCCTGCGCGGCGTCGCCTTCGAATACCGCGACAAACGAGACGAACCCCACTGGCGCAACCGCTGGGACAACGCCATCTTCATCGGCTCACTGCTGCCCGCCATCCTCTGGGGCGTCGCCTTCGCCAACATCGTGCGCGGCGTACCCCTCGACGCCGACCACGAATACACCGGCACCCTGCTCACCCTGCTCAACCCGTACGCCCTGCTCGGCGGCACCACCACCACCGCCCTGTTCGTCACCCACGGCGCCGTGTTCCTCGCCCTCAAAACCACCGGCGACATCCGCGGCCGCGCCAACACCGTCGCCGGCTGGACCGGCATCGGCGCCGCCGCCCTCGCCGTCGCGTTCCTCACCTGGACCCTCACCATCCGCGCCAACCCCACCGCCGTCGGCCTCGCCGTCGCCGCCGCACTCGCCCTCGTCGCCGCCCTGGCCGCCAACCGGGTACGCCGCGAAGGCTGGGCCTTCACCGGCACCGCCACCGCCATCGGCCTCGCCGTCGCCGCCCTGTTCACCGCCCTGTTCCCGACCGTCCTACCCTCCACCAGCGACCCCGCCGGCACCCTCACCACCACCAACGCGGCCTCCACCACCTACACCCTCACGATCATGACCTGGGTCGCCGCCCTGCTCACCCCCGTCGTCCTGCTCTACCAGGGCTGGACCTACTGGGTCTTCCGCCGCCGCGTCAGCGTCACCGACCTCCCCACCCACTGACCGGCGAGACCACCCCACCGACCAGCGCCACCACACCCGCACACGTCGGATGCCCCGGGCAACCACCCGGGGCATCCGACGTCACACCGACCCACCAGCCGGGCCGAACCGACCCGACCACCACCGCTCACCCCACGTCACGCAACTCCGCCAACCGCGCCTCGATCTCCGCCAACTCCGAACGCAGCTTCTCCGCCTGCTGCTCCGCCTCCGCCCGCTCCGCCGACAGGATCTGCTCCACCGCCTCCTGCACCCCCGGCACATCCACCAACGCCACCATCCGCAACGCCTCCGCCGGCCGAATCACGTACGGCTTCGCCAACGCCTTGCTGCCCTGCGTCGCCGCCACCGTCCACTCGCCCTCGGCGTACGCCAACGTCACCGTCAACCCCGCCGGCGCCTTCGGCCGCGCCGCCTTCGACGCCCGCCGCGCCGGCTTGTCCACTGCGTCCACGTCCACCACCGACTCCTGTTCCCCGCGAACCCGCTGCTGACCACTCGACTCACGCCGCGCCGGCGACGACGCCACCAGCGGCGGCTCACCCAACTTGAACTCCGGCTCCACCACCGGCGGAGAATCCTCCTTCGGCGACCCCTCCCGCACCGGCTCCGCCCGACGCCCCGCACCACGCGGCGCCACCATCAGATCAGCGGGGGAGAAGGGCAACTCGTCACGGCCGAACCGCACCACCACCCACTCATCCGACACCGCCGGATCGAGCAACCCCACCACCTGACCCGTCTGCCCGGCGATCTGCCCCGCCGCCTCGGTGAACATCACCTTCGGCCGACGACCAGCAGCCACCGACTCCCGGATCACCTCCAACTCCTCACCCGTCAACCCACCAGCACCGGTACGCGCGGCAGCAGCCATCAGCACCCTCGACCTCTTCCGTACACCTGTTTGATTCCTGCCTTACTACCAGCCGCCGCCGACACCCTCGAAGCGACCCCCGACCGATCAGCCCGACGACCGGCCCGCAGCCTTCCACACCCGCCGCACCACGTCGGCCACCGCCAGACCCTGCCGACGACCGGCCCGCGCCGCACCCGGCCGCCGCGCCGGATCCAGCAACCGACGCCCGATCACCCGCCGCGCTGACCGATCCGGCGTCACCACCGCCACCGCACCCGAGCACAACCCCGCCACCTGCCGCGACACCGGCGGCAACCACCCCAGGCCCCACGTGATCGGCGCCAGCACCACCACCGACGAGAACCCGGCCGCCAGATCCGCGTTCGCCGCCGACCGCATCCCGCCGTCCATGAACCGCCGACCACCGATCGTCACCGGCGGCCACACACCGGGCACCGCGCAACTCGCCCCCACCGCGTCCACCAGGTCCACCGGGCCGCCATCCACCGGACCACCGTCGAACACCACGAACTCGCCGGTCACCGCGTCCACCGCCGTCACCCACAACGGACGATCCGGCCACGCCGACGCCGGCAACGCCGCCTCGAACACCGGTCGCCGCGCCGCCTCCGGCATCGTCGCCGCCGCCACCGCGTAGCGGCCGATCCGGGCCCGCGCCCGCCGCCCGTCCCGGCTGCACACCGCCGCCCACGCCAGCGCCGACACCGCCCGCACCCCCATCCGCTCCGACGACGAACAAGGCCGAGGAGCTCAAGGGCCAGGCCAAGGAGCGGTACGGCGCCGCCACCGACAACGAGCAGATGCGCGCCGAAGGTGCCGCCGAGGCGGGCAAGGCGCGTACCAAGCAGGCTGGCGAGCACGTCAAGGATGCCGGCCGCAACGCGAAGGACGCTCTGAACGGCTGACCGCTGCCGTCGACGCGGTGGCGTACGACAACGGACTGCGGCCCAGACACCGATGCGGTGTCTGGGCCGCAGTCCGTTGTGCCGCCCGCGCGCGGTGCGTCAGGTCGCTGCCGGCAGGGGCGTCAGGCGCGGGCGGCGCGGTGCTGTCGGCTCCACCAGTCCTGACCCGCCGCCGGTAGCGTGTCGATCGGGTCGTAGTAGGCGTAACGCCGGTCGAGTACGCCGTCGTCGGCGGTTTCGATCGAGGTCCGGTAGTTCTTGGTCCAGTACGAGATGCCGTGTTCCCGGTCGTACTCGGTGAGCATGTGCACCCAGCGTTTGCCGACGAACGGCACATCGCAGACGATCCGCGGGGTGGCGTAGCCGGGCAGGTAGCCCATCATGTCGTGTTGCAGCCGCTGGGCCGTCCAGACCGGGACCCGCCAGTGTTCGGCGTTGGGGATCATGTCGCAGAGGTAGAAGTAGTACGGCAGGATGCCGGCTTCGCCTTGGAGCGCGAAGCAGAGGTCGAGCAGGGCCGACGCGTCGGCGTTGACGCCACGCATGAGCACCCCTTGGTTGCGGACGTCGCGGACGCCGACGTCGAGGGCTGTCTGCGCGGCGCGGGCGACCAGGGGGGTGAGCGACTGTACGTGGTTGACGTGGGTGTGGATGGCCAGGTTGACGCCGTTGCGGGCGGCGGTGCGGGCGACTCGTTCCAGGCCGGCCACGACGTCGTGTTGCAGCCAGTGTTGCGGCAGACCCATCAACGCCTTGGTGGCGAGCCTGATGTCCCGGATGGTGTCGATGCTCAGCAGCCGCATGAGGTAGTCCTCGAGATGACGCCAGGGCAGGTTGGCCACGTCCCCGCCGGACACGACGACGTCGCGGACGCCGGGGTGTCGGCGGAGGTAGTCGATGTGCGCGTCGTAGCGGGCGACGGGTTTGAGGGTGAGCCGCAGCTTGTCGACGGTGGGGGTGGAGTTGCCGACCAGGTCCATCCGGGTGCAGTGCCCGCAGTACTGCGGGCAGGTGGCGAGCAGTTCGGCGAGGACCTTGGTGGGGTAACGGTGGGTGAGTCCCTCGGCGACCCACATGTCGTGTTCGTGCAGGGAGTCGCGGCTGGCGTACGGGTGGGACGGCCAATCGGTACGTCGGTCTGAGGCCAACGGCAGCATGTAGTGCCGGATGGGGTCGGCTCGCAGGGTGCCGGTGTCCGGTGCGGCGTCCGGCACCATCGTGTTGATCATCTGTGGCGTGATCAGCATCGACATGGTGGCGTGCCCCGTCTGGTCGGCCGCGAGGTCGGCGTAGAACCCGTCGTCGACGAGGTCGCCGAGCACAGCGTGTAGTTGGGCGGTGGTCTTGACGCAGTGTGCGCGTTGCCACTGGGCCGACTGCCACTCGTCGGCGGTCACGTCGCGCCATCCGGGTAGGCGTCGCCAGTCGGGTTCGGTGAGTTCCCGGCGGCGGTACTCGTAGGGCTGGTGCGGTGGCGGGGGTGCGATGCCGGCGCGGCTGGTGTCGGCCGGGATGGGCTGCGGCATGGCGACCTCCTGGTGGCCGGTGGCGGGGTGTGGTGCCGTCGGATGGTTGCTGCACTCCGAACGGTACTGGATAATCTCCTGTCTAGGAACTAGTCTGCCGTAAGTCTTCCTGTTCGATGAGACTATGACCGTGGTTATCGCTGCTGGTTGCCCGATGGTGTGGCGCCGGGATAGGAGGAGGTGCGCCGCGTGGCAGGGAACGCGTCCTCGCCGGTGGGTCTGCATCGGGTGATCGAGCCGGTCGGGGTGTTGCCGCAGGCGGCGTGGCGGCTGGACACCAGTCCTGACATCGCCGACGACGAGCTCCGGATCCGAGTGGAGCGTCTCAATCTGGACGCGGCGAGCTTCCGTCAGCTGCGCGACAAGCATGCCGGTGCCGGGGCGGCGGTCCGGGCCGAAGTACGGGAGATCATCGGCCGGCGCGGCAAGATGCACAATCCGGTCACCGGGTCCGGCGGGATGTTGATCGGCACGGTGGAGGCGGTGGGTCCGGCGGCGACGGCACCGGTGCGGGTGGGTGACCGGGTGGCGAGCCTGGTGTCGTTGACCTTGACTCCGTTGGCGGTCGACGACGACCTCGCCGGGTGGGACGGGCTCAGCGAGCAGGTGCCGTGTGCGGGTCATGCCATCTTGTTCGGGCGGACCGTGGTGGCGGCGCTGCCGGCGGACCTGCCGGACCGGTACGCGTTGGCGGTCCTGGACGTGTGTGGGGCTCCGGCGTTGACCGACCGGGTGGTCCGCGCGCAGCGGCCGGCGGACGCGCGGGCCGGGGTCCGGGTGGCGGTGCTGGGTGGTGCCGGTAAGAGCGGGGCGTTGGCGTTGGCTGCCGCCCGGCGGGCGGGTGCCGGCCGTACGGTCGGGGTGGTGCCGACCGTGGCGGAACGTGACCGGTTGGTGTCGGCGGGGTTGGTGTCGGCGGTGGTCGTCGCGGACGCCCGGGATCCGGTGGCGGTGTCCGCGGCCGTGCGGGAGGCGTTGGGGGCGGCCGCGGACGTGACGGTGGTCTGTGTGGATGTGCCGGGTTGTGAGCACGGGGCGGTGTTGGCGACGGCGGACGCCGGGACGGTGGTGTTCTTTTCGATGGCGACGAGTTTCGCGGCGGCGGCGCTGGGCGCGGAGGGCCTGGCGGCTGACGTGACGATGCTGGTGGGCAACGGCTATGTGCCGGGTCATGCGCGGATGGCGCTGGATTTGTTCGCCGCTGAGCCTGGCGTGCGGGGGTTGTTCGAGGCTCGGCTGGCGGCAGACTGATGACCATGACGACGAGTGGGCGTGGTGACGTGGCTGATCTGCCGGTGGTGCTGTACCGGGGTGGGCGGCTGTATTGTCCGGCGGTTCCGGGGGCGACGGCGTTGGTGGTGCGCGACGGGGTGATCTCCTGGGTGGGGGTGGACGCGGAGGCGCCGCCCGCTGATGTGGTGGTGGATCTGGATGGCGCGGTGGTGACGCCGGCGTTCGTGGACGCGCATGTGCACGCGACGGATACGGGGCTGGTGTTGTCGGGGTTGGATCTGTCCGGGGTGCGGTCGGCGGAGGAGTTGCTGGATCGGGTGGCGGGGTTCGCGGCGGGGTTGCCGACGGACGCGGTGGTGTTGGGTCATGGGTGGGACGAGTCGACGTGGCGGGTGCCGGTGCCGCCGGACGCGGGGCGGTTGTCGGCGGCGGCGGGTGGTCGGCGGGTGTATCTGTCGCAGGCGTCGATTCATTCGGCGTTGGTGTCGTCGGAGATGTTGGCGTTGGTGCCGCAGGTGGCGGCTGGCTCGGGGACCGGGGTGGAGGGTGTGGGTGCGTCGGGTGCGGTGGTCGGTTGGTTGCGGGAGGAAGCGCATCACGCGGTGCGGGCGGTGGCGTTGGGTTCGTTGAGCGCTGCGCAGCGGGTGGCGGCGCAGCGGGTGGCGTTGTCGGCCGCCGCCGGGTTGGGGATCGCGGCGGTGCACGAGTGTGGTGGTCCGGGGACGTCGTCGGAGGAGGACTTCGTCGGGGTGTTGCGGTTGTCCGGTGATGGTCTGCCGGAGGTGTACGGCTACTGGGGTGAGTTGATGGGGGTGGCGCGGGCCCGGGAGCTGGGGGCGGTGGGTGCGGGTGGTGATCTGTACGCGGACGGGGCGTTGGGGTCCCGGACGGCGTACGTGTCGGAGCCGTATGTCGATGGTGGGGGTTGTGGTTCGGCGTTTTTGGACGCGGGGCAGGTGGCGGCGCATCTGGTGGAGTGCGCGCGGCAGGGGGTGCAGGGCGGGTTTCACGCGATCGGGGACGCGGCGGTGGCGGCGGTGGTGGCGGGTTTCGGGTTGGCGGCGCGGGAGGTGGGGGTGGAGCGGTTGCGGGCGGGTCGGCATCGGGTGGAGCACGTGGAGTTGGTGGACAAGGCGTTGATCGCGGGGTTCGTGGAGTACGGGATTGTGGCGAGTGTGCAGCCGGCGTTCGACCGGTTGTGGGGTGGTCCTGGGCAGATGTACGCGGCGCGGTTGGGGGTGCGGCGGGCGTTGGCGTCGAATCCGTTCGGGGCGTTGCACGGGGTGGGGGTGGCGTTGGCGTTTGGTTCGGACGCGCCGGTGACGCCGTTGGATCCGTGGGGGTCGGTGCGGGCGGCGGTGTCGCATTTCCATCCGGGGTCGCGGTTGGGGGTGCGGGCGGCGTTCGCGGCGCATACCCGGGGTGGGTGGCGGGCGTTGGCGCCGGGGGTGGTGGACACGTCGCGGGAGGGTGTGTTGGCGCCGGGTGCGGCGGCGACGTTCGCGGTGTGGTCGGCTCCGGCGGGGGTGTCGCAGGGGTTGCCGGTGTTGGTGGCGGAGGAGCCGGAGTTGCGGGGGCCGGCGGATCCGACGCCGTTGCCGCGGTGTCTGCGGACGGTGTCGCGTGGCCGGGAGATTTTCGTGGCGGCGGGGTCGCCGATGGCGGGGGTGGGTGGGTGATGGGTGGGTTGTTGGGGTTGGACGCCGCTGTGGTGGGGCGGGCGCGGGAGTTGGCGGCCCGGGTCGGTGAGCCGGTGGTGGCGTTGGCGTGTTCGCACACGACGGTGTCGGTGGAGCGGGCGGTGTTGCGGTTGATGGGGGTGGTGGGGGCGGATGCGGAGGGGATTCCGTGGGTGAACCGGTTGGTGGATGTGGTTGCGGGGCAGGTGGGGTTGGCGCACGGGGTGGCGGTGCCGGTGTGTGACGCGTTGGTGCGGGCGGGGGTGTCGGGGGTGGATTCGGCGGCGGTGACGGGGTTGGCGCAGGAGGCGGCGGCGGGGGCGGTGCGGTTCAGGGTGCCGGTGGGGGTCGAGGCGGGGGTGGCGCGGCGGTTGGCGGGTGCGGTGGCGGCGGCGGGGGTGGCGCGGGTCGACCGGTGTCGGGCGGAGCGGGAGCGGTTGGTGGGGCGGTGGGGGGATCCGCCGGGGCGGCCGTGGATCTATCTGATCGTGGCGACCGGGGACATTTATGAGGATGTGGTGCAGGCGAAGGCGGCGGCGCGGGCTGGCGCGGATGTGATCGCGGTTATTCGGTCGACGGGTCAGTCGTTGTTGGATTACGTGCCGGAGGGGGCGACGCGGGAGGGGTTCGCGGGGACGTACGCGACGCAGGAGAATTTTCGGTTGATGCGGGCGGCGTTGGACGAGGTGTCCGCTGAGGTGGGGCGTTATGTGCGTTTGACGAATTACGCTTCGGGGTTGTGTATGCCGGAGATGGCGGTGTTGGCGGGGTTGGAGCGGTTGGACATGATGTTGAACGATTCGATGTACGGGATTTTGTTCCGGGATATCAATCCGATCAGGACGTTCGTGGATCAGCGTTTTTCCCGCCAGGTTCATGCGCGTGCGGGCATCATCATCAACACGGGCGAGGATAATTATCTGACGACCGCCGATGCGGTGGAGGCGGCGCACACGGTGACGGTGTCGCAGTTGTTGAACGAGTATTTCGCGGTGGAGGCCGGGTTGGCGGACTGGCAGTTGGGTCTGGGGCACGCGTTCGAGATTGATCCGGCTGTTCCGGAGTCGTTCCGGTTGGAGTTGGCGCATGCGTTGTTGGCGCGGGAGCTGTTTCCCAATGCCCCGTTGAAGTGGATGCCGCCAACGCGTCACATGACGGGTGACGTGTTTCGGGGAAATTTGTTGAACGGGTTTTTCAATCTGGCGGGGGTGTTGACCGGGCAGAGCATCTTGTTGGTGGGGATGATGACGGAGGCGGTGGCGACGCCGTGGCTCAGTGACCGGGACATCGCGCTGCAGAACGTGCGGTACGTGGTGGGTGCGGCGGGCGGATTGGCGGAGGATTTCGCGCCGGCTCCCGGTGGGTTCGTGCAGCGGCGGGCGGGGCGGGTGTTGGCGGAGGCGGTGGAGCTGTTGGAGCGGATCGCGGACGGGTCGTTGCTGGGGGCGATCGGGGATGGGACGTTCGGGGTGATGCGGCGTCCGGCGGACGGGGGGAAGGGGCGTGACGGGGTGGTGGCGCGTGCCGCGGATTATCTGAATCCGGTGGCGGATCTGTTGGAGTCCGGTGGTGTGGGGAGGTCCGATGGGTGAGGTGGTGCGCCCGTACGGGGATTCCAGCGGTGACGGGATGGTGCAGGTGTCGTTCACGTTGCCGGTGTCGTTCGACAAGCGTGCGGAGGGGGCGGCGGTGCAGTTGGCGCAGAAGATGGGGATCGATCCGGCGATGGTGGTGCACGCGACCGCTGTCGGGGACGGGTTCACGTTTTTCGTGGTGTATGGCCGGGTGAATCATCTGGTGGATCTGTCGGCGGTGCGGGTGGTGGAGCGGGACTATCCGTTGTTGAGCGCCCAGGAGGTGAACGCGGCGGTGCGGTCGGGTCTGGGGCGGAAGTTGGCGGTGGTCGGCGCGTGTATCGGCACGGATGCGCACACGGTCGGTATCGACGCGATCTTGAATGTGAAGGGTATCGCGGGTGAGAAGGGTCTGGAGTACTACCGGGAGTTCGCGGTGACGAATCTGGGGGCGCAGGTGACCGTGCCGGAGTTGGTGGAGGCGGCGGTGCGCCAGCGGGCGGACGCGGTGTTGGTGTCGCAGGTGGTGACGCAGCGGGACGCGCATCTGGTGAACGTTCGGGAGATGTCGGCGGCGTTCCGGGAGGCGGTGCCGGCGGCGCGGCGGCCGGTGTTGGTGGTGGGTGGTCCACGGTTCGACGAGTTGATGGCGGCGGAGTTGGGGGTGGATCGGATCTTCGGTCGGGGGACGACGCCTCGTGAGGTGGCGAGTTATCTGGCGTACGCGGTGGTGGACGTGGTGAGTCGTCGGGTGGGGGTGGCGGGGTGACCGGGTTGATCGGGTTGGCGGCGACGCATCGCCGGTACGTGCCGTACGGGCACGCGCATTACGCGGGTGGTTTGCTGGACGGGGCGTACGTGTTGGGGTTGTTCGGCGACGTGGCGACGGAGTTGTGTGTGCGCGGTGACGGTGACGAGGGGTTGTTCGCCGGGTACGAGCAGGTGCGGTTCGTGGCGCCGGTGCGGGCTGGGGACGTGGTGGCGGCGACCGGCACGGTGGTACGGGTGGGCAACCGTAGCCGGACGGTGCGGTTCGAGTGTGTGGTGGTGTGTCGGGGGCGACCGGACCGGGGGGTGTCGGCGGCGGAGGTGCTCGATCCGCCGTTGTTGGCGGTGTCGGCGGTGGGAACGGTGGTGGTGCCGGCGGCGGGTGGTGCCGGGTGAGTGTGGTGGTCTGCGCCGATGTGGGGTCGACGTTCACGAAGGTGGCGGTGGTCGATTCGGCTGACGGGATGTTGCGGGCGACGGCGGCGCATCCGACGACGGCGGCCACGGATGTGTGGGACGGGTTGGTGGCGGCGGTGTGGCGGGCGGGGGCGCGGGCCGGTGTCGACGTCGCCGCGGTGCCGTGGTTGGTGTGTTCGTCGGCGGGGGGTGGGCTTCGTCTGGCGGTGGTGGGCTACGAGGAGTTGGTGACGGCGCGGGCGGGGGCGCGGGTGGGGTTGTCGGCGGGTGCCCGGGTGGTGCGGGTGTCGGCGGGGTGGCTCGACGACGTCGAGGTGGCGCGGTTGCGGGCGGCGCGGCCGGAGGTGCTGCTGTTGGTGGGCGGTACGGACGGCGGGGACGTCGAGGTGTTGTTGCACAACGCCGGGTGGTTGGCCGGTTCGGGATTGGCGGTGCCGGTGGTGGTGGCCGGTAACGCCGACGGGGGTGCGCGGGCGGCGGAGGTGTTGGCGGAGGCGGGGGTGCCGGTGGCTGTGGCGGGCAATGTGTTGCCCCGGATCGGGGTGCTGGCGCCGGGGTCGGCGCGGGCGGCGGTGCGGGAGGTGTTCCTTCGGCGGGTGATCGGCGGTAAGGGGTTGTCGCGTGATGGCCGGTTCGCGGCGTCGGTGCGGGCGGCGACACCGGACGCGGTCCTGGCCGGGGTGGAGGTGTTGGCCGGGGTGACCGGCGCTGATCTGCTGGTGGTGGATGTGGGCGGGGCGACGACGGATGTGTATTCGGTGGTGGAGGCGGTGCCGTTGCCGGGGGCGGCGGAGCCGAGGCCGGTGGGGGAGGTCGCTGGTTGGTGGGGGCGGGCGCGGACGGTGGAGGGTGATCTGGGGGTGTGGTCGGGGGCGTCGGGGGTGGTCGCGGCGGCGGTGGCGGAGCGGTTGGTGACGGGACGTGAGGCGGACGGGTTGGCGGCTGCGGTCGCGGCGCGGGCCGCCGGCCAGGGGCGGGTGGCGGCGGGTGACGGGCCGCCGTCGGCGGTGGATCTGCGGTTGGCGCGGTTGGCGGCGCTGGTGGCGGTGCGGCGGCACGCGCGGGTCGAGGAGCGGGTGCCGGACAGTGGTCGGGATCTGCGCAGGGTGCGGTGGTTGGTGGGTTCCGGTGGGGTGTTGCGCGCGGCGGCGTCGGTGGACGCGGTGGGGGTGTTGGAGTCGGTGGCGGCGGATCGGGGCGGTGGGTGGCTGGTGCCCCGGGCGGCGGTGCCGGTGGTGGACGGGGAGTACGTGTTGGCTGCGGCCGGGTTGTTGGCGGCGGATCATCCGCGGGCGGCCAGGGGGTTGGTGGAGCGGTACCTGTTGCCGGGGTGAGCCGCGCCGGCATCCCGGTGGCCACCGGGATGCCGGCGGCGGGCGGCCGCTGGACGGTCCGACGCGCTGCCGTTCGGTCTGCTGCCGTTCGGTCTGCTGCGCGTGGGGACACGCCGGGCGACACGCCGTGGTGTGGTGTGTCGCCACGTCTCGGGTTGACAGCGGTGGGGGTGGGGCACGTACCGTCTTTGAGTCCTACCACGGGAAGCGGCTGTTGTTCGCTTCGTTTCTTCGTCCGCTGGCCGAGCGACGTTCTTGTCGCGGTGCGGGGTCCGCTGTTCGTGGGTTCGCCACGGTGGTGGTTCGCATCGGCCAGGTCCAGTGGGCGAGGGTCGGCGAGGCGGCGCGGACCGGCCGCGTCTTCCGGTGTTCGGGCAGAGGGTCGCGCGGGGCCAGTAGACAACGGTCCGCCGGGGGCAGCCAGTCCCCGGCTGGTCGGTCCGAAGGTCGCCGTGCGGGTCGTCTGCCGCACCGGCGGGGGAGGGGCCTGGGAGCACGGGGCGCGGCCAACCGGTCGCGCCCCGATTTTGTCTCGGCAGGCTGTGCGTCTTCGCGGTGGTGTGGCCGGGGCCGGTAGCCTTCGTCGAATGGATCCGGGGTGTCCGGATGCTGTTCGGGTACGGGTTGGGGACGGAACGTGACGATGGTGGACGTGGCCGAGGTGCCGCGGCGGGGTCGGGTGGTCGACGTCGTCGGTGGCGGTCGGCGGCCGTTGCCGTTGCCGTGGGCGGTCATGGCGTCGGTGGTGGCCGGTCTGGCGTTGCTGGGGGCTTTTCCGCCGTACGGGTGGTGGTGGTTGGCGCCGGTGGGGGTGGCGGCGTTGGCGGTGGCGGTGCACCGTCGGCGGCTGCGCGCGGGGGCGGGGTTGGGTTTCCTGGCGGGGGTGGTGTTCTTCGCGCCCCTGTTGAGTTGGACCAATCTGCATACCGGGAATCTGCCGTGGGTGTTGTTGTCGGGTTTGCAGGCGGCGTATCTGGCGGTGTTGGGGTCGGCGGCGGCGTGGGTGTCGGGGTTGGTGGACCGGGCGCGCTGGGTGGTGTGGCCGGTGGTGACGGGGCTGTTGTGGGTGGGGCAGGAGGCGTTGCGGGGGCGTACGCCGTTCGGTGGTTTCCCGTGGGGTCGGTTGGCGTTCAGCCAGGGTGACGCGCCGGTGTTGGCGGTGGCGTCGGTGGGTGGGGCGCCGTTGGTGACGTTTTTGGTGGCGGTGTCGGGTGGTGCGCTGGCGGCGGCGGTGTGGCGGCGTTGGCGGTGGGGTCGTGGTTTGGTGTCGGTGGCCGGGTTGGTGTCCGTGGCCGGGTTGGTGTCCGTGGTGGGGTTGCTGGTGCCGACGGGCGGTGGGTCGGCGGGCACGGTGACGGTGGCGATCGTGCAGGGCAACGTGCCGCGGATGGGGTTGGACTTCAACGCGCAGCGGCGCGCGGTGCTGGACAACCATGTGGCGGGTACGGTCGGGTTGGCGCGGCGGGTGGCGGCGGGTGAGGTGCCGGCGCCGGATCTGGTGGTGTGGCCGGAGAACGCCAGTGATGTCGATCCGTTGCGGGACGCGGCGGCGCGGGCGTCGATCGACGAGGCGGCGGAGGCGATCGGGGTGCCGATCCTGGTGGGCGCGTTGCTGCATGGTCCGCAGCCGGGTGAGGTGCGTAACGTGAGCCTGGTGTGGGAGCCGGGGGCGGGTCCGGACGTCGAGCAGGTGTACGTGAAGCGGCATCCGGTGCCGTTCGCGGAGTACGTGCCGTTGCGGCGGGTGGCGCGGATGGTCAGCGAGGAGGTCGACCGGGTTCGGTCGGATTTCGTGGCCGGTGACCGTCCGGGTGTGTTGCGGGTGGGTCCGGTGTCGGTCAGCGGGGTCATCTGTTTCGAGGTGGCGTACGACGGGTTGGTGCGGGACACGGTGACCGGCGGTGCCCAGTTGGTGGTGGTGCAGACGAACAACGCGACGTTCGACGCGGCCGAGGCCGGCCAGCAGTTGGCGATGGTGCGGGTGCGGGCGGTGGAGCACGGTCGCGCGGGTTTGATGGCCTCGACCGTTGGTGTATCGGCGTTTGTCGATCACAATGGGCGGGTGTCGCAGGCGACGCGGTTCAACACGGCGGCGGCTGTGGTCAGTGAGATGGACGTGGGCGCGACGCGTACGCTGGCGACTCGGTTGGGTTTCTGGCCTGAGATGGTGCTGGTGGTTCTCGCCGGCGCGGTCATGGTCGCGGCGGGGTGGTCGCGGCGGCGGGCGGTCGAATCGGATTCGGAGGCACGGTGAGCGGAGCGGCGTCGGCGGCTGGCGGTGCGCAGGGGTATCCCGGCGTGGGTCGTGTGCTGGTGGTCATTCCCACGTACAACGAGGCGGCGAACGTACGGGTGATCGTCGACCGGGTCCGGGCCGCGGTGCCGGCGGTCGACGTGCTGGTCGCCGACGACAACTCGCCGGACGGCACCGGGGCGGTGGCCGACGAGCTGGCGGCCGCCGACGGGCAGGTGCACGTGCTGCACCGGCCGGGCAAGCAGGGCCTGGGCGCGGCGTACGTGGCGGGGTTCGGGTGGGCGCGCGAGCACGGCTACGACGCCGTCGTGGAGATGGACGCCGATGGTTCGCACGCGCCGGAGCAGTTGCCGTCGTTGTTGGACGCGGCCCGTTCGGCTGATGTGGTCATCGGCTCGCGGTGGGTGCCCGGTGGTGAGGTGTTGAACTGGCCCCGGCACCGTTGGGTGTTGTCGCAGGGCGCGAACCTGTACACGCGGTTGGCGTTGGGGATGCCGGTGCGGGACGCGACGGGTGGGTACCGGGTCTACCGGCTGCCGGTCCTGGACAAGATCGACTACACGAGTGTGGCGTCGCAGGGTTACGCGTTCCAGGTGGAGTTGACGTGGCGGGCCTACCGGGAAGGGTTCCGGGTGGTGGAGGTGCCCATCACGTTCGCCGAGCGGGAGCAGGGCGCCAGCAAGATGAGCGCGTCGATCGTGCGTGAGGCGTTGTGGCGGGTGACGATGTGGGGGGTGCGGGCGCGGCGGGACGGGTTGGCCGGGCGGCGCGACACGTCGGCGGCGCGGTGGCCGTGACCGTGGGCCGTGTCATGCTGGACGGGTGACGCCATGACCGGATCGCGCGGGAGGTGACATGCGCCGAGGGTTGAAGGTGGTTCCGGTGGCGTTGGCCGCCGGTCTGGTGCTGGAGATCGTCGTCTTCGTGCTGCTGGCGCAGTGGATCGGCTATCTGTGGGCGTTGCTGTTGACGTTGGTGGCGTCGGTGGCCGGCATGGTGTTGCTGCGGCGGGAGGGGACGCGGGCCTGGCGGAGCTTCCGGGCGGCGGCCCAGGCCGGCCAGCCTCCTGGTGAGCAGGTCAGTGACGGGCTGCTGGGGTTGGCGGCGGGACTGTTGCTGGCGGCGCCCGGTCTGGTCAGTGGGGCGTTCGGCACGGTGCTCGCGGTGCCGCCGGTGCGGCGTCTGGTCCGCCGCCGGATTCAGGTGGCGGCGGAACGGCGGCTGTCGTCGGCGGCGGCTGGTGACATGTTCGGGCCCCGTCGGGTGCGAGTCTATCCGGGTACGCCGTCGGGGCCGTCTCCGGCGGGTGCCGCCGATGGTCCGTCGTCGCCGGCTGATCCGGGTCCCACCGTCGAGGGCGAGATCATTGATCCGGGTCGGCGCTGAGGGTCGCCGGCCGGTGACGCCAACGTTTCCGGCCACAAGGTCAGGTGTCGGTCCTGACGGGCGTTCGTCCGGTCGGTCCTGACCGGCGTCTCGGGGGTCCTGACGGCGATGCCTCCCGTCCGCCGGGTGGCCGGCGGACGGGAGGCATCGCTTGCTCGGTGCGGGTCGGTCAGACGCCGCCGCGCCGGTTACGGACTTCCTGGAGCCGCTCGGCCAGGATGTCTTCGAGTTCGGCGATGGACCGACGCTCCAGCAGCATGTCCCAGTGCGTACGTGGCGGCTTGGCCTTCTTCTGTTCGGGTTCGCTGCCGTCGACCAGCCGGGCGACACTGCCGTCGAACTTGCATTCCCAGGTCACCGGGACCTCCGCGTCGACAGCGAACGGCACCTCGAACTGGTGGCCTTTGGCGCAGAGGTACTCG
Organism: Solwaraspora sp. WMMD406; assembly: GCF_029626025.1. Classification (NCBI taxonomy): domain Bacteria; kingdom Bacillati; phylum Actinomycetota; class Actinomycetes; order Micromonosporales; family Micromonosporaceae; genus Solwaraspora; species Solwaraspora sp. WMMD406. The sequence continues at coordinate 1,955 of NZ_JARUBF010000002.1, read as the reverse complement.
CGGGTCTGGCGTGGCGCGAGCTCCGTGTTGCGGTCGGACTCGTAGCTGACTGCTCCCAGACGGCTTCCGCGCAGCATGCGCTCGCCCATGATCGGCTATCCCCTCGGTCGTGGTGCTGGTCTTCTGGTGTAACGATGTGTCCAGGTCAGGCGATTCCCGCCGCCTAACTTCGTGGCGTGGCCGGCGGGACGTGCCCGTGCGAGCGTATCCGGCCCTGGCGCGTGCCCGGCCGTGTCTCGGTCCGGTGGCACCTCCGCCACGCCTGATGAAACATCCCGTTAACAGAGTTTCCCACACCGTCCGCCGGTCACGTGCGATGTGGGTCACCGCCTGAAGGTGGGCCGAGGGTGGTATCAGGTTGCCGGGTCGAGTCGGCCGTCCCGCTCGCCGTCCGCTCGCCACCCGCTGGCTGGCGTGACGAGCTCAGCGCGGCGAGTGTCGCCGCGAGGTCGGTGACCTGGCGCAGCAGTTCGTCGGACCGGGCTTGCGCGTTGTCGCGTTGGGTGTGCGCGGTGGCGAGGCGGTCCGCGAGCTCGGCGGCGCGGCTTTCGCTGTCGGCGAGCTGACGCCGGGCTTGTTCGGCGGCGGCCCGGGCGGCGGTGACGTCCGCGAGCGCGGTGTCGCGATCCCGCGCTGCCTGGCGCGCCTGCCGCTGCCAGTGGGCGGCGTCGGCGCGGACCCGGTCGAGGTCGGCGCGGTCGCGTCGGGTCTGCTCGCCGGACCGCTGGATCTCGGCCCGCAGCTGGTCGATGTGGGCGGCGGTGTCGGCGGCGGCCCGGGTCGCGCGGTCGGCGGCGTCGCGGGCGGTGTCCCGTTCTCGGGTGAGGGTGTCGATGGTGCGCTGGTCGGCGTCGTGTCTGGCGCGGGCGGTGCGCAGCTCGTCGCGGGCGGCGTCGCGATCGGCGTCGGACTGCCGGCGTAGTGCGGCGTCGGCGGTGGCCTGGCGGCGAGCCTCGTCGCGGGCGGTGTTCGCGGCAGCCAGGGCGTGTCTTGCCTGTTCCGCTTCGGTGGTGGCCGTGGCGGCGTGGGCGTGGGCCGCCGTGGCGGCCTGGTCGGCGGTGTCGGCGGCCTGTCGGGCCCGGGCGGCGGCGTCGGCGGCCGTGTCGGCGGCGCGGCGGGCGTCGTCGCGTTCGGCGTGGGCGGCTGCGCAGACCGTGGCGGCCTCGGCGCGGATCTGCGCGATCTGTCGTTCCACTCCGGCGGGGGACAGCTCGGCGTGCAGCGTCTCGGTCAGGGTGCCGACCATTTGGTCGAGTCGGTCGACCAGTTCCCAACTACGGGCGACCTGTCCGGCCAGGCCCGGCGCGTCGCGGCGGCGCATCCGGTTGGCGCGCGAGGCGCGTTGGCAGGCCCCGTCGTTGTCGCGGCAGTACCGGAAGGGTCGGCCGGCGGCGGCCCGTTGCGGTACGGGTGCGCCGCAGTGCGCGCAGGGCCGGCTGGTGGTCTCGGTGTCCGGCGGTGGGGTGTCCATCGCCGCCGAAGTGTAGTTGTCGGCCTGATCCGGCCGGCCGCGGCGGTGCCCCGCACGACGGCTCTGCCGCGCCGGGTCAGGCCGCCCGGGTACGCCGCGGCAGGTACGGACCCGGCCGGTCGCCTTTCGCGGGTTCCCGGTCCAACCCCTCCACTAATTATCGGATTGCCGTTATCGGCAATCCGATAATTAGTGCCCGCCGGCGTCGTGTGGCGACATGACAACACCATGACAGTTATGCGGTTACAACACACGACCACTATGGTGTAGTGATGGGTCCTGACGAGGTGTTCTGCAGGAAATGCGGGGAGACAAAGCCCCGTGTCGCCTTCTACGACCAGCCGCACTCGACGTTGCCCCGCAGACCGTGCAAGGCCTGCATCCTGACGGACAAGCGCGCTCGCTACGCGGCCGGAGACGGTGACCGCGTCTCTCACGCGCAGGTGCTGCGCGAAAAGTACAACCTCACGTCCGCGCAGTACGA